>JAEYYS010000331.1 GCA_023428335.1 Verrucomicrobiota bacterium
GTGCAGGGCACAGCTGGCGTTGAAGACGGTCCCGGGGCGCACGTACTCGGTGTAAGTGCTGCGCACGGAACGCTCGATGCCGTCCTGGCCGCGCACTTTCTCGTAGCAGAAGTCGGTGGCGCGCAGGCCGCTTTTTCGACAGATCTCCAGTCGCTCGGCCGATTCCGGCGGGGCAAACTCCTGCGGCGCACGGCTCTTGGAGGCGGTGTTGACGATGTCGCTCCAGATCGGCAGGGCGATCTGGTTGGAAAAAGCCATGTCGTAGATCGTCTTCTGCTTGTCGAACCCGGCCCAGACCCCGCAGGTGATGGCGCTGGTGTAGCCGAGGAACCACAGGTCCTTGTATTCGTGATGGGTGCCGGTCTTGCCCGCGGCGGGGAAGTCGCCCAGCCCGTACTCGCTCTGCGCCAGCGCGCCGGTGCCGCGGTGCAGGGCTTCATCGAGGCAGGTGTGGGTCTGCCAGGCGGCGATCTCATCCATGGCGCGCTCGGTTTGCAGGTGCGCCTCCGGCACCTGGTACACGGTTTGATCGTCGGCGTCGGTGATGCGCTGGATGATGTGGGTGCGCGAGGGTCGGCGACCCAGGGTCGGGAAGCAGGAGTAGGCCAGCACCATTTCGTCGAGCCGCGCCTCGCTGGCGCCGAGGAAGGTGGCCGGGCCATCGCGCAGGGGGGAGCCGACGCCGGCTTGCTTGACGAAGTCACGAAACTCCGGGGTGATCAGGCCCTTTTCCAAAGCGACCCGCTCGCCGAGGCGGACGGTGGCGGAGTTGTGCGAGGCGACCACGGCCTCGCGGGCGCTGATGCTGCTGCGCGACCACTTGGGGTCGGGGACTTCCATGCCGTACTCGCCGAGGATGCCGGTGAAGCCGCCAATCATGACGCGGTCGTTGCCGAGCGGCTCGTCGGCGAGCGGCGACATCGGAAAGAAATCCGGCCGGGTGAAGGCGGAGGCGTAGACGAAGGGAATGAAGGCGGTGCCGACCGGTCGCCGGGTGGCGGTGACGCGGTTGTACTGGCTGTCGATGAAGTCGCGGCCGCCGACCAGGGCGAGCACGGCACCGTCGCGGTTGTCGATGACCAGGGCGGCGGCCTGCAGGTACTCGGGCAGCGGCCGCGGCGGGGGCTCGGCGCCGGCGGGCAGTTTGCCGGAGGCGGTGCGCCAGTCGCGCAGGATGGTCTTGAACTGCGCGTGGGTCTGGTGGGCGTAACCCGGGCGTTTTTCGATCTCGGCAAGGCGCTTTTTTACCGCCGCTTCGGCGGCGCGCTGCAGGTCGCGGTCGATGCTGGTGTAGATCTGGAAGCCGCCGATGGCGGCGCGTTCCTCGCCGACGATGGCGACGACCTGGGCGCGGATTTCGTCGAAGGCATAGCTCAGGCGCGGATCACTGCCCTGGGGGGCGGTGACGACGGGGCGCAGTTTGGCGGCCTCGGCCTCGGCGCGGGTCAGGAAACCCTCGGCGGCCATGCGGTCGAAGACGTAGTTGCGCTCCTTGAGGGCGCGCTCGGGATGGTCGAGCGGCTGGATGTTGTTGGGGCTCTTGATGAGGGAGGCCAGGGTGGCGGCCTCCTCCAGGTTGAGGTCCTTGGTGTCCTTGCCGAAGTAGCCGCGTGCGCCGGCCTGGATGCCGTAGAAGTTTTTGCCGAAGAAGATGCGGTTCAAGTACAGCTCAAGGATCTCGGTCTTGCTGTACTGTCGCTCAATGCGCTGGGCGACAAACGCCTCCATGAGCTTGCGCTTGTAGCTGCGCTCCATCAGGCCAAAGGTCTGGCGGGCGAGCTGCTGGGTGATCGTGCTGGCGCCCTGGGTCGTGCGGCCGGCCTTGAGGTTCTCAATGACGGCGCGCACCAGGCCGATGTAATCGACGCCGTTGTGACGGAAGAAACGGCTGTCTTCCTGGGCGACCAGGGCGTCGACCAGATGCTGGGGCACGTCCTGGATCGGCACCGGCGTGCGGTTAAGCACGAAGATCCGCGACAGCTCGTCGCCATTGCGGTCAAAGATGATGCTGGCCGACTCCAGCTTGCGTACCTCGGCGAGGTCGTAGGTGTCGGCGCGCTCCTTGAGCGGCAGGACCACGATGCCCCAGACTCCGAAGCCGGTGGCGCCACCCAGCAGGGCCAGCGCCACCAGCGCTTTGAACCAGAGGCGCCGGTAGAAGGGTTTTTTCCGGCGGATCAGCTCGCCGCGCCAGTTTCTGAGGGGTTCCAAGTCGTTGCCAAACATGTCAGGTGGTCCTTGCTTCCAAGGGCAGCCAGACTAAAGCCGTTCCCGGCCTCCTGCCAGCGCTTTCCCATGCCCGCCTTCGCCGACCTCCTCCACGCCGCCCTGGCCGCCGCCCCGGGCGGGCGACTGGACTTTGCCCGGGTCATGGCCCTGGCCCTCTACCACCCGCAACACGGCTACTACGGTCCCGGCCCGCGCCGGATCGGTCGCTCGGGGGATTTTTACACCGCGGTCAGTGTCGGCCCGCTGTACGGCCGCCTGCTCGCCGACCTCGCCCGCCAGGTCCGCCGGGATCTGGGGGAGCCGGCGGACTTCGTTGTCATCGAACAAGCCGCTCACGACGGTCAACTCGCCGCCGACCTGCTCGCGGCCGGCGATTTCCATCTCTGGCTGGTCGAGCCCAACCCGCGTTACGAGGCCGTCCAGCGCGACCGCCTCGCCGCCTTTGCCGGCCGGGTGCATTGGGTGGCCCGACTGGCGGATCTGCCGGCCGTGCCGGCGCTTTTTG
>JAEYYS010000344.1 GCA_023428335.1 Verrucomicrobiota bacterium
CGCCCCACCCCCCCCGCCCGCTTTTGCCACGGTTCAGCGTGCCGGCTTCCAGGTGCGACCGGCCTTCACCGCCTCCTGCACGGAACCGGAGACACCGCCGTCGCTGCCAACCGCGAGAAAGCGGAAGCCTTGGGCGAGGCGCTTTTCCACTTCACCCCCGCCGCACAGGGTGCCGAGCGGCACCCCGCTTTCCCGGGCGGCGGCCACCACCTGGTCAATGGCCGTCTCCACGGCCGGATCGCCCAGCGGCACCCCAAGCGAAAAGGCGAGATCGGACGGACCGATGAACAGGCCGGCAAGGCCGGGCACGGCGGCGATGGCGCGGATGTTGTCCACGGCGGCCGCGCTTTCGATCATGACCCAGAGCGCCAGTTCGCCGCGCGGATCGAGCGGCCAGAGGTCGGCGCGCTCGGCGTACTCGCCGCCCGACAGGCCCCACTGGCGCGCGGCCCAGCCGTAGCCGACCCCGCGCAGGCCCTGCGGTTCGTAATCCGGCACGCCCTTGAGTTGCGGAAAGCGGCAGGCCTGCACCATGGCACGGGCGTCCTCGGCGGTGTCGACATGCGGCACCACGACGCCGAGCGGGCCGAGATCGAGCACCTGCTTGAGGATGAACTGCAACTGCTCGCGGCCGGCGGCCGGCACCCGCACGAAGGGGGCGGTGCGCACCCGCAGACCGTTTTTGACCACGTCCGCCTTGCTGGTCATGCCGACCAGATAACTCTCCAGCCGCGTCGGATCGTAGGGCGAGTGCTCGAGGTCGATGATGACAAAGTCGAGGCCGCTGGCCGCCATGTTGGCTCCGGAGCGCAGCGAGACATTCGAGGCAAACACCCCGAAGGCGGGTTTGCCGGCCTCCATCAGGGCGATGAAGGGGTTCAGACGCTGGGGCTGGCCGTCTTGGGCGAGCGCGCCGCCGAGACCGAGGAAGCAGAGGGAGAGCAGGAGTCGCATGCGTCTGAGTCAACGGTCGACGGAGGAAACTCCGTGCAGCGAGCGCGGCTTTTCCGTGGGGTAAAAGAAGATCTCCCATCGAACAAGGAAGGCTGAGTGACAAAGGTGGGGTGGCCTTGGACATTCGATCTGCCGACTCGTGCACCTGCAGCGTTGCCCGCCGTCCAAGGCGCTCAATCTCCGGTGGCCTTTTCCGCGCCAAAGGCCGCGCGCAGGTAGGCGACGACGTCGCGGATTTCCTGGGGCTTGAGCACGCTGCCGAAGGGCGGCATCAGCTTGCCCGGGGCGCTGTCGGCAATGACGGCGGCGAGTTCGGCATCGGTCTTGGCCAGCGGCGCGTCCTTGTCGCGACGGGTGAAGTTGGCGGCAAAGACCGCGCCGGCACCGGGCGCAATCCCCGGCAGGGCCGTGCCGGTGCCGTCGGTTTGGTGGCAGGTGACACAGTACGTGGCGTAGATGCGCCGGCCGTTCTCGGCATTGGCCGCGCCGCCGGGGTCGGGGGCGGCGGCGAGCAGGCGCTCGGACAGCGGCCCGGTGAACTGGCGACCGTCGAGCAGGCGGTTGAGGGTGTAGAAGGCGAGCGGGTTCTCCAGGGGTCGACCCGCGGCGGAGCGCAATGCTTCGGCCTCGAGTTCGTAAATGTACCCCGGCTCCAGTTCGGCCAGGTCGCACTCGATCGACCGGCCATCGGCGGCCGGGCGCAGGGCCGTCAGCGTGCAGGGGCTTTCATCGACGCGCGGCGAACCCGCCGGCAGGTAGAGGTAGCGGAAGCGACTCACCCGCCAGGTGGCGCGGTCGGCGAGCGCGGCGGCTTCCATGGCGTCGGTGAAGACCAGGCGGAAGCCGGTGCGGGTCAGCTCCATGCGGCCGATTTCGACCGGCGTTTGGCCCGACCAGACCACGCGTTGCAGGCCGTCGCCACGGCCCCAGCCGCGGGTGGTCTGGGCGACATACAGGCTGCCATCGGGAGCGAAGGCCATGCGCATGTTGCCGGGTCGCAGCGGCGTGCCGGTGCGCGGCGGCGCGTCGCGGAAGTGCTTCAGGCCCTCGCCGCCGGCGGGAATGGTGAGGTTGTCCCGGCCGCTGTTGGCCTGGATCGCGGCGAGGCCAACGGCGTCGCGCAGGAAGGGAAAGGCGGCACCCTGATACTCGCCGTCGATCTTCTCCAAAAACACGCGGCTGATGAGCTTGGTGAAGTCGCCGATGAAAATCTGGCCGCCGAACGGACCGAACTTGCCGCCAGTGGTGTCCCAGACCGGTTCACCCGGGCTGCCTCCCAGGGCACCATGTGGCAGCGCCACCGCTTCGGGCGTGCGACGGGCCGCCAGTTCGGCAAGATCCCGGACCGGCCCACGGTAGCCCTCGCTCCATTTCAACGAGGCGGGGTGACCGTAAAATTGCCCTGGTCGCACGTGCACCAGGGTGCTGGTGGCGATGTAGTCGCCCTGCTGGTCGGTGATGAACAGCTCGTCGTCGGGGCTGAGCCCGACCCCGGCCGCCGCACGGAAGCCGCTGGCGAGCGGCGTCAGCCGGCCGTCGGTCTCGACCCGCAGGGCCCAGCCTTCGTAGCGGCCGGGCGAGGGCTTTTTCTCCTGGTGCACCGGCTGCAACTGCAGCGGCTCACGCGGGTGCAACAGGTTCATGGGGCCGGCGACATCGGGCAGGCCGGTGGAGAGATAGAGCCGGCCGGCCCGGTCGCGGCGCAGGCCGAAGGTGAACTCATGCCAGTTGTCGGTGACGCACCAGTCGTCGTTGACGGTTTCGTAGTGGTCGGCGCGGCCGTCGCCATCGCTGTCGCGCAGACGGGTCAGTTCCGGGCGCTGGGTGACGAGGATCTCCGTCTCGGACAGGGCGAGCACGCCGAGCGGTTCATGCAGGCCAAAGGCAAAGCGCCGCCAGGGTCCGGTCTGCGGATCGCGCGCCAGCCAGACTTCGCCGCGGCGGTTGACGACGACCAGCGTGCCGGCGGGAGTGAAGGCGACCCCCGACAGCTCGGGCACGAGTTCGGGTGGCAGCGGGATCTCCTCGATCTCGTAGGTGTTGGCGGCCAGCGCGGTCGTCGCCAGCAGGAGGGGCAGCAGGCGTTTCATCGGGCGGGGCGGATGACGAGGGTGAGAGTGGTGTTGGTGCGCCACAAACCGGGCGCGATTTCTTCGCCGCCGCTGAACTGCAGCTCGGCCTCCGGCTGCGTCTCGGCGCGGAAGAAGAGGACTTTTCCCGGCTGGGCAAGTCGCCAGACACGCTCCAGGCCGTCGCCGGATCGGCGCAGGGTTTCGCTCACGGCGACGCCGTCGAGGGTGAAGTCGAAGACCACCGCATCGCCGGCGTAGCGGTAGCCCTTGAAGCGCCGCACGGGCTCGTGGTCGGGGTCGCCGACGCGCAGCGGTTGGAGGAGTTGTTCGCGGTAGAACACCGGGCCATCGATTTTGGCCGGCGCATTGATCTTCGCCTGCCAGGTCGGGCTCAGATCGAGACGGCCGCGCCAGGCCTGGTTGATGCCGCCGCGCAGCGGGTCATAGCAGAGCGCGAGGTCGGGGGTCAGCACGACCCCGAAGGCCGAGGGACCGGCCTCGGGCAGGAAGCTGCGGAAGACCTGCGGCGTGCGGGCGGGTTCGACGGCGAGCAGGGGCAGGGCCAGCAGGGAGAACAGAACAAGGCGCATGGGTCAGGGCTGCTGGTGCAGTTCGGCGAGCATGGCAAGCAATGGATCGGTGATGAGGACCGACGCGTCTTCCTGAACCTGGTTGGTACCGATCCAAGTTTCGTAACCGCCGGGCATGTTCATCGGGAACTGCTTCGGTGTGATGTCGACCGCCGCCGCCCCGGCACGCAGGGGCGCGGCGGCAAGCGTCGCAGGGACTGAGCCGAGAACCAGGGCGAGCAGGTAGGGAAGCATCGCTTTCATGGCGGAAGAATACAGCCGCCCGCGGCGGCATCCTTCAGCGGTGCCCGCCAATCTGCCCGCCGGTTGACAGGCTCCGCTCTTGGCTGGCGTAGGTGGTATGCGCATCGCCATGGGCCAGCCGCTTTTCCGCCCCTCCCTGGACCGCCGGGCCTTTCTCACGGCCTCGACGTCGGGTCTGGCGTCGCTGGGCTTCGCGCGTGGCCTGCGCGCCTCGACCGGTCCCGCCACCGCCGCTCCGGCTCTGGCCAAGCCGGCGAAGTCGACGGTGCTGTTCTTCCTCTGCGGCGGCGCCTCGCACATCGATCTCTGGGACATGAAGCCGGAGGCTCCGCCGGAGTACCGCGGCGAGTTCAAGCCGATCCGCACCACGGCCGATGACATCCGCCTGTGCGAGCACCTGCCCCTGCTGGCGCGCCAGGCCCACCGCTTCGCCCTCGTTCATGGGGTCACGGATGCCGGTCGCGCCACCGGCGACCATCACGCCGGCTACTACTACAACCTCACCGGCCACGCCCCGGATGAGACCTTCAAGCAGCAGGGCAACGACCGCCGGCCGCAGCCGGACGACTGGCCCTACATGGGCAGTGTCGTTGCGATGAAACGACCGGCCCATCCGTCGATGCCGCAGCTCGTGACCCTGCCGCACAAGCCGAGCCGGCCGCCCTTCACCCGACCCGGCCAGTTCGCCGGTCGCATCGGCCTGGAACACGATCCCTTTTTCCTCAACGGCAGCTTCGCGGAACCGCTGCGCTTCGCCGCACCGACCCTCAGCGTCGCCGGTGGCGTCTCGGCCGCGCGCCTGCAGGACCGGCGCTCCCTGCTCGGTGCCCTCAATGACGCCCGCCGCGACCTCGATCATGAGGACGCCGTGCAAAACTACGTCAAGCAGCAGGAGCGCGCCTTCGATCTGCTCGCCTCCAACCGCACCGCCAACGCCTTCGACATCGCCGCCGAACCGGCCTCGCTGCGCGGCCGCTATGGCGACGACGTCAATGCCATGAGCCTGCTGATGGCGCGCCGCCTCGTCGAGGCCGGGGTGCCTTTCATCACGGTCTTCTGGAAGGAGGACGAGAGCATCGCCGCCCAGTGCAAGAGTGCCGGCGGCTGGGACACCCACGGCGACAACTTCAACTGCCTGCGCCAGCACCTGCTGCCGAAGTTCGACCGTTCGTTCTCCGCCTTCCTCGAAGACCTCGCCACGCGCGGACTGCTCGATGAAACCCTCGTCCTCGTCACCAGCGAGATGGGCCGCATGCCGAAGGTGGGCGACCGCCGTTCCGGCGGCACGGTCGGCGCCGGTCGCGACCACTGGACCGCCTGCATG
>JAEYYS010000396.1 GCA_023428335.1 Verrucomicrobiota bacterium
GTCTCGTTCCGTCCACCCCGGATGCTCCATGCCCATGAACCGCCTTGTTTTTGCCCTGCTTTTCCTGCCCCTGCAGGCCGCCCTGGCCTGCGACACCTGCCAGACGTCGACCGCCCGGCGCGGCCGCGTCGTCGAATACGACCTTCACATCGCCGAACAAACCGTCCATCCCGCCGGTCGCGCTGTCCGCGGCCTGACGATCAACGGCGGCATCCCCGGCCCCGTGCTGCGCTTCCGCGAGGGCGACTTCGCCCGCATCCGCGTCCACAACGACCTCAAGAACGAGGAGACCTCGACGCACTGGCACGGCCTGTTGCTGCCCAACGTCCAGGACGGCGTGCCGCATGTCACCACGCCGCCGATCCTGCCTGGAAAGACCCACACCTTCGAGTTCGACCTGCGCCACAGCGGCACCTACTGGTACCATTCGCACACCCATTTCCAGGAACAGAGCGGAGTGTACGGCGCCATCGTCGTCGAGCCGCGCGGTGGCGAACCCGTGAAGGCCGATCGCGAGCACGTGCTCGTCCTGTCCGATTGGACCAACATCGACCCGCACGAGGTCATGCGCCTGCTCATGCGCGGCGGCGATTACTTTGGCCTGATGCGCCGCAATGCCCAGTCGATCCTCGGCGCCTGGCGCGCCGGCCGCCTCAAGGATTACTTCCAGCGCGAATGGGATCGCATGCCGCCGATGGACATCTCCGACGTCGGCTACCACGCCTTCCTCATCAACGGCCAGCGCCAGATCCGGCTGGAGGGGCGGCCCGGCGAACGCCTGCGCCTGCGCCTCGTCAATGCCTCGGCCGCCAGCTACTTTTACCCGCACGCCTCCTCCGGCCCGATGACGATCGTCGCCGCCGACGGGCCGCCGGTCGAGCCGGTCGCCGTCGACCGCTTCCTCATGGCCATCGCCGAGACCTACGACGTCCTCGTCACCGTGCCGCCCTCCGGTCAGTATGAACTGCGCTTCACCGCCCAGGACGGCAGCGGCCATGCCTCGGCCTTTTATGGCGAGGGCAGCCTGACGCCGGCCAGCGACCCGCCGCGGCCAAACCTGTACCAGATGAACGACATGCTGCGACTGGCGCTCGACGAACAGAAGGACGACCCGCGCGCCTCGCTGGAACTGCCGCGGCCCGGTTCGCCGTACCGACTGCTGCGCGCGCCCGCCGACACGACCCTGCCGGCCCAGCTGCCACGCCGGCGCATCACCCTGCATCTCACCGGCGACATGAACCGCTACATCTGGGGATTCAACGGCAAGACCATCGCCCAGGATCCCTACATCCCCATCCGCAAGGGTGAGATCATCGAGCTGGAGCTCTACAACGACTCGATGATGCACCATCCGATCCATCTACACGGCCACTTCTTCCGCCTGCTCATGGGCCAGGGCACGCGCTCACCGCTCAAGCACACCGTCGACGTGCCGCCGATGAGCCGCCGCCTGATCGAGTTCGAGGCGAACGAGGACAAGGACTGGATGTTCCACTGCCACATTCTCTACCACATGATGAGCGGCATGGCGCGGGTGTTCCGCTATGAAACGCCCATGGGCACACCGCCAACGGCACCCGAGGTTGCCGCCGGCCACGCATCCACCGGCGGGCCTGCGATGGATCCGGCTGACCACAGCCTCGGCCATGCCGCCGGCCTCGGTGAGCATGCGCACGACATGGCCTACATTTGGGGCGCCGCCTCGATTCAAAGCCACCTGAGCGAGGGCCTGCTCACCTGGATGAATCCCAAAAACGACCTGCAGCTCGCCTGGGAGGTCGGCTGGGAGGGTGTGGACAAGCCCGAGTATGAGGTGGACGCCTTGTACCAGCGCTACTTCAACCTCAACTTCCAGGCCTTTGCCGGCGCGCGTTTCACCAACCAGGAAGAGGCGGAAAATCGCGCCCTGGCCGGGATCAACTACCGGCTACCGCTCTCGGTCTGGGTGAATGCCACGATCGACAGCGAGGGCGACGGCCGCCTCACCCTGTCGAAGTCCTTCCGCCTCACCTCCCGGCTGTCGGTCTCGGGCGAGGTGTTTTACGACACCGGCAGCGAGTGGGAGTGGACCGCCGGTGCCGACTGGACGCTCAACCGCCACGCCTCGCTCATCGCCCAGTTCCACTCCGACTACGGCCTCGGTGCCGGCGTCCTGCTGCGCTTCTAACCCGCCTTCTCATTCGTCAGTCCGCAAACCACAAACCGCCATCCAACATCCCATGAAAACCGCACTCCACACCACCCTGCTCGTCCTCGCCACCGCCGGCCTGTTTGGCCTCACCTCCTGCTCCAGCACCGCCGGCGCCAAGCCCTACCCGCTCGATGTCTGCCTCGTCAGTGGCAACGAACTCGGCAGCATGGGCAAGCCCGTCACCTTCGTCCACGAAGGCCAGGAAGTGAAGCTCTGCTGCCGCCCCTGCCTCGATGACTTCCAGGCCGACCCTGCCAAATATCTTGCCAAGCTGCGCTGATCGGAGCAAAGCCCGCTGCCGGCCTCACCGGCAGCGGGCCGCCGATTTTTCTCGATCTGGCACAGCGCCTTCTGTTAGGCTGGTTGTCATGTCTACTCCCGGCTCCGGCTCGTCCCCAGGGATGTGGCAGCCGCCGGCATTGGCTGAAATGCAGGCCTGGCTGCCGCAATATCAGTTCTTGGAACTGATCGGCCGCGGCGGCATGGGGGCGGTGTACAAGGCCGTGCAGGTTTCGCTCGACCGCCCGGTCGCCGTCAAGGTGCTGCCATCCGCGTTGCTCGGCGGCGAGGACTCCAGCTACCCGGAACGCTTCAAGAACGAGGCGCGCATGATGGCGCGCATGAACCATCCCGCCATCGTCAACGTCTACGACTTCGGCGAGACCGCCTCCGGCCTGCTGTTCTTCGTCATGGAGTTCATCGACGGCACCGACGTGGCACAAATGATCGCCGCCCAGGGCCGGCTGCCGGAACCCTACGCCCTGTCGATCACCGCCCACGTCTGCGCGGCCCTGCACTACGCCCACAGCCACGGCGTCATCCATCGCGACATCAAACCCGCCAACATCCTCATCAATGTCGAGGGCGCGGTCAAGGTCGCCGACTTCGGCCTCGCCAAACAAAACGACGCGACCCAAAGCGGCCTGACCCAGACCCACATGGCCATGGGCACGCCGGATTTCGTCGCCCCCGAAGCCCTCATCCCCGGCATCCCGCTCGATGGCCGCGCCGATCTGTACGCGGTCGGCGTCATGCTCTACCAGATGCTCACCGGCGAAATCCCGCGCGGCATCTGGACCATGCCCGGCCTCAAGCTCGGCACCGACCCACGCTTCGACACCATCATCGCCAAGGCCATGCAGACCGACCGCGAGGCGCGCTACCAAAGCGCGGCGGAACTGCGCCGGGATCTCGATTCCATCCTGACCACCCCTCGCGAGCGC
>JAEYYS010000443.1 GCA_023428335.1 Verrucomicrobiota bacterium
GTGCTGGCGAGAGTCGCGGCTTCCTCAAAAGTGGCAATGCGGAAAACCGCGGCCCGACAGAGGGCGTTGGGTCCGTCCATCAGCAGGGTGTCGATCAACGCCGCCTCGTTCTTGGTGGGAATGGCGACGATCTGCGCCCCGCCATTGGCGGCACCGCGCACCTTCGCCGCGACGCCGCCAATCGGCTGCACCGAGCCGTCCTCGTTCATGTCGCCGGTGACCGCAAAGGCCGGGTCCCAGGCCTTGCCGGTGACGACCGCCTCGACCAGCAGGGCGCAGGCGACCGCCGCGGACGGGCCGTCCTTGCCGGAGTACTTGTCCTCGAAGGAAATGACAAAGTCGTTGTTGGCGGGCAGGCGACCATGGCGCGCCTGGAAAAAACGTTCCACGGCCTGCAGGGCGGTCGTCATGGTTTCCCCGACGCTCTGGGTAAACTTCAATCTCCCGTACCCTGGCACCACGGTCAGAGTCAGGCGATTGGAGGTGCCTGCCTCCCTTCCGGAGGCGAGCTGCTGGATGAGCAGGCCCTTGACCTGGGTCTGATTGCCTTTCACCTCGATGACCTTCCCTCCGTTGGGAAGGCTTGCCACACTGCCGGTGCTGCCACTCATGGACGATCTCGGACCGGCCCGATCCCCGAGCATGACCTCGCGATAGTACAGTATGTTGTCGGACAGGTTGAGCGATGAGGCACTCGCGACACCGTCGCTGACCTCCACCTGCAAAATCGCACCCGGCGCCAACTCCTGTGCCGGTGGCAGCAGGCGCGTGCCGGTATGGGGCGGCAGCACGGGCTGGGCGGGCTGGCCCTGCTGCCAAACGAGGCGAATGGGCACATCCGAATCCGTTGGCGGCGACACTTCCTCGGCGCCGGTTGGCAGCGGATGCATCTCGCAGGCCTCAAACAGACAGTCGCCCACGGTGAACAGCAGCGTCGCGGGAATCAGGCTGTTGGTGAACCGGCAATGCGTGACGGTCGGCGCCTGCGCCAGATCCTTGGGCTGGCTGCCAAAGCCGGTCACCGTGCGCATCAAAAAGGCCGGATTGCGCATGTTCTGGATCGTGCAGCGCTTCATCGTCAAGCCCTGCCAGTTGAGCGGCTTCAGCCAACTGCACTGATGCAGCACCGAATCCGAGATCTCGACACTCGGAAACCCGACCTCGGGATCGCCGCTGCCGTTGATCTCACAATGGTCCAGCACACAGTCCTGAAGGACGAACCGGCTCTTGGCATGCCCCAGCAACTGGCAACGTCGCAGCAAGACGCCACGCAGCGTGACCTCCGTGCCGGTGCTGGCACTGATGACAAATTCCTCAAGGGTGGTGCCGGGCTGGATGGTGAGGGAGCCCCTGCCTTTCTCATTGTTGCCGAGGCTGATCTTGCTGCCCTCACCACGGTAATGCGCCTTCTCGAGCGTGTGCTCGTTGTAAAAGTTGAAGGTGGAGCCCCGCAGCATCAGCCCACCCTCGGCATTCGTCTGTGCCCGGGAAACGGTTGCTGACAGGAGCAGTGACAGGCATGCGAGACCGAGAAAGGCGAAGTTTTTCATGGCAACCGCTTCGAGCCTACAAAAAACCCGGGGCCGAAAAAAGGATTATTCTCCCCCTGCCCGCAAGATTCGGAAGAGTCACTTCGAGCCGCGCTTCAATCCCGCGGCACCAGCTTTTTCAGGTCGGCCGGCAGCCAGGCCCGCAGCATGGGGCCGGTGGTGGCGGTGGTGATCAGGCACATGAGGATGAACATGGTGAAGAGCTGGTCGTTGAGCAGGCCCAGGTCCTTGCCGACGCTGATGGCGATGAGGCCCATGAGCGCCCGCGTGTTCATCAGTGCGCCGATCGACAGCCCCTCGCGCCAACTCGCGCCACCCCAGCGGGCACCGAGGGTGCAGCCACCGAGTTTGCCGAGCACGGCCACCCCGCAGACCAAGCCGCAGCCAATCCAGGCGGTGGCGCTGTCGAAGGAACCGATCTTGGTGTTGAGACCGGTGTTGGTGAAGAAGATCGGCACCAGGGCGACAATGACGAAGTCGGCAAAACGCGCGCGCCAGGCCTTCACCAGCGACTCTTCCGAATGCAGGGCCACGCCGAGGGCGAAGGCACCAAAAATGGCGAAGATGCCGAGCTTGTTGGTGATCAGCGACGACAGGAAGAGCGCACACAGCAGCAGGCCGAGGTAACCCGGCGTGAAGGTGTCGGTGCGGTAGCGCTCGCACTGACGACGCCAGGCGCGGATGAGCAGAGGGCCGACAACCTTCATCAGCACGGCGAAGTAGAGCACGATGAGAGCGACCTGACCGAGGAATGGCAGCCAGGAAAAGTTGTCGCCCTGCTTGATGATGGCGGTGGCGACCCCGAGGAAGATCCAGCCGACCGCATCGTCGATGGCAGCGGCACCGATCGCCGTGGCGCCGAGGGCGGTGCGCTCGAGCTTCATCTCCAGCAGGATGCGACCCATGATCGGCAGCGCGGAAATGGCGAGGGCGATGCAGACAAAGAGCTTGAAGCCAAACTCCGGCAGGTCGGGAGCGAAAGTACTGTGCAGCCAGGGGGCGATCGCCAGACCGCCGGCCAGCGGCGCCAGAATGCCCATGAGCGAGGACAGCACGACGACGCGCGATTTTTGGCGCAGATGCGAGAAATCGAACTCCATGCCAACCTGGAACAGCATGAGCAGCAGGCCGATCTTGGCGAGCAGGGCCAGCGGTCCCTTGACCTCCGGCGGGAACAGGGTCGTCACCAATTCGGGCGCGAACAGTCCCAGAAAGGACGGCCCAAGCAGCAGGCCGGCAGCGATCTCACCGACGGCCAGCGGCTGGCCGATGCGCTTGCACAGACGCCCAAACAGGATCGAGGCGGCAATGATGACGATCCAGCTGACCAGGACCAGCTTCAGCGTGTCTTCAATTTGGGCGGGATTCATGAAGCCCCATCCTGCGCGCGCCAAAACGATGCCGGAAATAGCGTTTCGCGATGGCTTTCATGCCGGCAGGGCATGGAACCCTTGTTCCTTATCCCGCCGCTTCTTCGACGCTCGGGCAGGTGCAGACGAGGTGGCGGTCGCCATGGACGTTGTCGACCCGCGCCACCGGCGGCCAGTACTTGGCCTCGCGCACCCAGGACAGCGGAAAGGCGGCCTCTTCGCGACTGTAGGCGTGCGACCAGTCGCTGCGGGCAATGCGTGCCGCGGTGTGCGGGGCGTGCTTGAGCGGGTTGTCGGCGGCGTCCGCCGCGCCGCTTTCGACGGCGACGATCTCGCGGTGGATCTGCTCCATCGCCTCGCAGAAGCGGTCGAGCTCGGCCTTGCCCTCGCTCTCGGTGGGCTCGATCATGAGCGTGCCGCCGACCGGCCAGCTCATCGTGGGCGCGTGGTAACCGAAGTCCATGAGGCGCTTGGCGACGTCCTCGACGGTGACCTTGTGAAAGCCGCGGAAGTCGAGGATGCACTCGTGGGCGACGAAGCCGCTGCGACCGCGGTAGAGGGTCGGGAAGCAGGGGGCGAGACGATGGGCGACGTAGTTGGCATTGAGGATGGCGAGGCGGGTGGCCTCGACCACGTCCGGTCCCATCATCGCCAGATACATCCAGGAGATCGTGCAGATGCTGGCACTGCCCCACGGGGCCGAGCAGACCGCCCCCTCGGCGTGGTCGCTCCACGACGGGTGCCCGGGCAGGAAGGGCTGCAGGTGGGCGGCAACGCAGACCGGGCCGACGCCGGGACCGCCGCCGCCGTGCGGGATGCAGAAGGTCTTGTGCAGGTTGAGGTGGCAGACATCGGCGCCGATGCGGCCGGGTGAAGTCAGGCCGACCTGGGCGTTCATGTTGGCGCCATCCATGTACACCTGACCGCCGTGGACATGGACCAGCTCACAGATCTCGACGATGCCCTCCTCGAACACCCCGTGGGTCGAGGGATAGGTGACCATGAGCGCGGCGACCCGGCCCGCGTGCGCCTCGAGGCGGACGCGCAGATCGGCGACGTCGATGTTGCCCTGATCGTCGCAGGCGACTGCCACGACCTTGAAACCGCACATGACCGCGCTGGCCGGATTCGTGCCGTGGGCGCTGGTCGGGATCAGGCAGACATCGCGCCCGCCCTCGCCGCGGCTTTGATGGTAGCGACGGATGGCGAGCAGGCCGGCGTACTCGCCCTGCGAACCGGCATTCGGCTGCAGCGAGGCGGCGGCAAAACCGGTGCATTCGGCCAGCCAGGCCTCGAGCTCGGCAAATAGCGCGCGCCAGCCCTGGCTCTGCGCCTCGGGCACAAAGGGATGCAGGCCGCTCACCTCCGGCCAGGACAGCGGCATCATCTCGGCGGCGGCATTCAGCTTCATCGTGCAGGAGCCGAGCGGGATCATGCTGCGGTCGAGCGCGATGTCCTTATCCTGCAGACGGCGCAGGTAGCGCATCATCTCGGTCTCGGAATGGTAGCGATGGAACACCGGATGCGTGAGGATCTCGCCCGCGCGCCGATGCGGCTCGGCGAAGCGCGGCGGCGCCGGCGCCAGATCGGCGGGCACGGCAGCGCCGAAGGCACGCAGGATGGCGGCGAGATCGCTGGCACGCACGCGCTCGTCGAGGGCGATGCCGACCCGGCCGGCATCGACGCGGCGCAGGTTGACGCCTTCACGCAGCGCCGCCTCCAAAACGGCATCGGCATCGGCCACGCGCACGGTGAGGGTGTCAAAGAAGTCGCCAGGCTCGCGCTCGAAACCGGCGGCAGCCAAGGCTTCGGCCAAGCGCGCGGCACAACCGTGCACGCGCTGCGCGATCGCGCGCAGGCCCTCGGGCCCGTGATAGACGGCATACATCGACGCCATCACCGCCAGCAGGACCTGGGCGGTGCAGATGTTGCTGGTCGCCTTCTCGCGACGGATGTGCTGCTCGCGCGTCTGCAGCGACAGCCGGCAGGCCGGATTGCCATCGGCATCCTTGGACACGCCGATGAGGCGGCCCGGCAGGCGGCGCTTGAGGGCATCCTTGACCGCCATGAAGGCGGCATGCGGTCCGCCAAAGCCGAGCGGCACGCCAAAGCGCTGGCTGTTGCCCACACAGATGTCGGCGCCGAATTGCCCGGGCGGACGCAGCACGGTGAGGGCGAGCAGGTCGGCAGCTACGACAAACAGCGCGCCGGCCGCGTGCACGGCCCCGGCCAGCGGGGCGAAATCCTGGATCGTGCCCAGGGTGTCGGGATACTGGGCGAGCACCGCCGCCAGGCCGGGCTGGCCATCGGGTTGCCACGCGGCGAGATCGGCTGTTTCAACACGCAGGCCGAGAGGTTCAAGGCGGGTGCGCACGACGGCGAGGCTCGGCGGATGACAGCGGTCGGAGACCACCACCCGGTTGGCACCGGGCACCTGGGCAGCGGCGAGCGTCAGGGCTTCGGCGCAGGCGGTGCCTTCATCGAGCAGGGAGGCATTCGCCACGTCGAGCCCGGTGAGATCGGTGATGAGAGTCTGGAAGTTGAGCAGGGCCTCGAGCCGGCCCTGGCTGATCTCGGGCTGGTAGGGCGTGTAGGCCGTGTACCAGCCGGGATTCTCCAGCAGGTTGCGCTGGATCACCGGCGGCGTGAAGGTGTCGTGGTAGCCGAGGCCGATGAAGCTGCGCACGACCCGGTTGCGACCCATCAGCTCATGCAGTCGTGCCAAAGCCGCCTCCTCGTCGAGCGGGGCCGGCAGTTGCAGAGGCTCGCGCAGGCGAATCGCTTCAGGCACGACCTGATCGACAAGGGCGTCGAGCGAGTCCAGGCCGAGACGGTGAAGCATGGCCGCCGTTTCTCCGGCGGTCGGGCCAAGATGGCGGGAGGAGAACGGGGCGGACATGGAAAGCCGCCACTGGAGCTAGAAACCTGCCGGATGCCAAATGCGAATTTGGAAATCCATCAGCCCTGCACCTGCAGGCCATGACTGGCACGCGCCTTCAACTCCTCCATGGCCGCCAGGATGACGACAGGATCCATCTCGTGCACCTCGAGTTTGCGACCGATCTCCGGCACCAGGGTGACCGTCAGTTCGCCACCGAGATGCTCGCGGAATTCCTCCAGGCCATCGAGGATGACCGGTCCGCCGCGCAGGCCCTCGGCCAGCAGGCCGGGGTGGAAGGTCTGAAAGCCGAGGCTTTCCACCAGCCCCAGCACGCGCGCCGCGGTGGCGGCATCGAGCAGGCCGGTCTTCACCGAATACACCAGATCGACCGCCATGCCGATGGCCACAGCCTCGCCATGGCTGACTTCAAAACGGGTGATCTGCTCGAGCTTGTGCGCCGCCCAGTGCCCGAAGTCGAGCGGCCGGGCGCTGCCCAGCTCAAACGGATCGCCGCCGGTGGCGATGTGATCGACATGCAGCTCGGCGCTGCGCTGGACGACCCGCTCCAGCGCCGGCTGTTCGAGTCGGGCCAGGGCCGGTGCGAGGCGCTCGATCTCCTCGTAAAAGACGCGGTCGCGAATCAGCGACACCTTGATCGCCTCGATCAGGCCGTTGCGACGCTCGCGCGTGGGCAACGATTCGAGGAAGGCAAAATCGTTCACCACCGCATAGGGCACGGCGAAGCTGCCGACCCAGTTCTTCTTGCCGAAGTAGTTGACGCCATTCTTGACGCCAACCCCGCCGTCGCCCTGGCTCAGCGTCGTGGTGGGCAGGCGCACATGACGGATGCCGCGATGGGCGGTCGCCGCGGCAAAGCAGACCAGGTCGAGCACCGCGCCGCCGCCGATGACAAACACGTAGCTGTGGCGGTCGAGACCGGCCTCATGAATCGCCTCCCAGCACTGCTCGACGCGGGTGAAATCGTTTTTGCAGGACTCGCCACCCGGCAACTCGATGACATCGCCCGCCAGGTCATAGACCTCGGCATGGGCGCGGGCATGGGTGCGGATCGACTCGGTCAGGCCGGGGTTGGCGGCCAGCACCCGGTCATCGGCAAAGACCAGCACGCGCGGCGGTTTCTTGGGCGCGTCGAGCAGCAGCAGGTCGCGCAGGCACGGATTGGCGGCCGCGAAGACGGAGCGCGTGAAGAGGATGCGATGGCTGTGCTCGAGCCGGATTTTCTTTTCCAACATGGACGGGGGATTCTTTGCCCGCAAAGCCGGTCGCGTTCAAAGCAAACGGTGAAACGGCCGCGGCGGCGAATTCTAACGGAACTCAGGTCGCCGCGATCCAGCGCTGCCAAAGCCGCAGCAGCGGAGCGAGGGCGACAAACCCGGCCGCCAGCGGCAGCGACACCTGGCCAACCGCCATCGCGTCGACCAGCGGGATGCCGGCCAGCAGCCAGCCGACCGCCCGGCCAATGGCCGGCCCACCGCGTCGGATCAGCCGCAGACAGCCTTCGGTCCAGACCAGGAACAGCAGCACCAGACCGACCGTGGGCACGAGGCGCGTCGGCGCGCCCATCACCCCTCCCAGCGCCAACAGCGCCGGTGCCAGCAGCAGCATGCGCGCGAAGATGCGGGCCACCGTGCTCACCCCTCCCGGCGCGCTTTCGGCGCGGGCGACGAGGGTGAGACCGACGATGTAGGCACCGAGCGCGAGGGCATGGCGCAGGACCGCCCCCTCGGCTGGGTCGCTGTCGCCTGCCGCGGGATCGCCGAGGGCACTGGCCGCCATCAGCACCAGCAGGGTGCGACAGGCCCCCATGACCCAGACTGCGCCGCTCCAGGGCTTGTGGTAGAAGTCGTACAACAAGATGCAGGCAATGAGCAGGGCGATGGTGAGCGCACTCGCACTTGCCAACCACACCGCCAAAAACCCGCCCAGGCCCAGCATTCCCAGACCGACCCCCCAGGCCGTCGCAGGCCCCACCCGCCCGGAGGGAATGGGTCGCTCCCGGCGGTGTTCGCGGTCGAACTTCACATCGGCCGCGTCATTGAGAATCATGCCGCCCGTGTACAGCAGCGATCCCGCCAGCAGCAGCCAGCCCAAGCGCGCGTCCCAGCCGCCGCCCATGAGCAGCCAGCCGGCGGCGACATTGGTCCAGACGGTCGGCAGGTTGGAGATGCGGGCAAGTTCAAGCCAGGCGCGAAGCATGCGGCACTGCTAGCCGGCCGGCGACCGTGAACAAGCCCGGCTTGCTCACAACCGCTCGAACTTCAGCGGGTAGGTGTTGCCCGAGGCAAACTGGGCGACGTACAAGCTGCCCTCGGCATCGACGGCGAGATCGTGGGGATGCAGGAAGACCGGCGAGGTGTTGCGCATCGGCCGCAGGCGGCCGGCGTCATCGTACTCCGGCGCGCTGCCGCCGAGGTTGGCGACCACGCGCAGGTCGTTGTTGAGCACCGACACGAAACCGCGCGACTGGCGATCGGCCGGCCAGTTGTCGGCGAGGTGGGCGACAAAGAAATGCGCACCGTGCCGGCGGATCTGGCGCGGGTTGCCGCCCGGCAGCTCGATCCGGCCGAGATGCCGTCCTTCGAGATCGAGGCGCAGCAGGTGCTGCTGGTCGCTCATGGCGATGAGCAACTCGGGGCGCGCCGGATCGCGCAGATCGGCCATGCCGCCGTGCGGTCCCCAATGGACGATGCCGCCCTCGGCACCGCCGAACAGCTTCACCAGCCGCCCGGTCGCGTCGTAGCGGGCAATGTAGTCGCGGCCATAGCCATCGAGCACGAAAAAGCTGCCATCGACCAGGTGCAGGGTCCATGAGGGTTTGTACTGCGCCTCGCTGTCATACTTGCCGCTCGACTCCGGCCAGCGCCACTCCTGCAGGATCTCGCCGGACAGGGTCGCCTTGACGACGCGATGGGTCTGCAGGCAGGTGAGGAACAGCAGCTCGCGGTCGCCCTCCTGCACCAGCGACAAACCGTGCGCGCCCGGGAACTGCGTGCCCCACTTGTGGACGAGTTGGCCGGCGCGGTCGTAAATGATGACCTGCTGGGCCGGGTGATCGGTGAACAGGATGACATGGCCCTCGCGATCGATGACCAGGCCATGTCCGTTCTTCACCGGGGTCTTGGCGTCGAGCACACCCCAGCCAGGCACCTGCCGGTAGCGAAACTCGCCCTGACCGAGGATTTCCGGACTCTGGGCGCGCAGGCAGGGAAGCCCCAGGCTTGTGCCGGCGGCGGCCTGCAGCCAGTGGCGACGGGTGACGGTGTGCATGGGCCGGACCTTGCCCGCGGAAGTCTTTCCTCGCAACGCCAAGCACTTCCCTGATAAGCTGACGGCCACACCTTCGTTCCCGCGCCATCATGCACCGCCTGTTCCCTGTTCTGCTCCTCGGTCTCTCCGTCCTGCCCGGCCGCGCCGAAACCGCCGCCGACCTGCTCGCCCAGTCAGGGGTGAAAGGCGGCCTGGTCGTCCACGTCGGTGCCACCGATCCTGCCCTGACCACCGGCCTGCGCGCCAAAGCCTCCTACCAGGTCCAGGCCCTGACCCGCGATCCAGCCACCCTGACCGCGCTGCGCCAGGGCATCGGCGCAAGCTACGGCCCGGTCGCCGCCGACCTGCTCACCACCGATCACCTGCCCTACATCGAGAATCTGGTGAACCTACTCATCGTCGAGGACGCGCAAGTGCCGCGCGCCGAGATCGAGCGCGTGCTGGTGCCCCACGGCGTGGCGCTGGTGCGCAAGGACGGTGGCTGGGACAAGATCGTCAAACCGCGCCCGGCCGAGATGGACGACTGGACCCACTACGGCTACGACAGCAAGGGCAACCTCACCTCCAAGGACATGCTCGTCGGTCCGCCCAAGCGCATGCAGTGGGTCGGCAACCCGCGCTGGTCGCGTCACCACGACCGCATGTCCTCGGTCTCGGCCAAGGTCTCCGAGGGCGGCCGCATCTTCTACATCATGGACGAGGGCAGCCGCATCTCCATCCTCATGCCGGCGCAGTTCAAGCTCATTGCCCGCGACGCCTTCAACGGCACGATCCTGTGGAAGAAGGACATCCCCGTCTGGAGCACCCACCTCTGGCCGCTGAAGTCCGGCCCGACCCAGCTCACCCGCCGCCTCGTCGCCATGGACGGCAAGGTCTATGTCACCCTCGGCATCACTTCCCCGGTCGTCTGCCTCGATGGCGCCACCGGCGAAGTCATCCGCGAGTACCCGCAGACCGCCGGCACCGAGGAAATCCTGGTCCGCAACGGTGTGCTCTACGCCCTCGTCAATCCCGAGGCCGACCGCCTCAACCAGGAATTCGCCGTCAAGGCGCAGAGCGACCAGAAGCGCGTCGAGACCGAATTCAACTGGGATGGCAAGCCGCGCCTCCTGCGCGCGCTCGACGCCGCCAGCGGCCGCGAATTGTGGAGCAAGGAGGACCGCATCGCGCCACTCACCCTCTGCCTCGATGACCAGCGCGCGGTCTATTACAACGGCGACGGCCTCGCCTGCCTTGACGTCAAGACCGGCAAGGTGCGCTTCGCCGATGCCCCCACCCAGCGCCGCACGCTGTACGAATTCAACTTCGCCCCGCGCGTGCTGCTGCACGGTGATGTCATCCTCTATGCCGGCGGCGACGGCAGCCAGAAGGCGGTGAACGCCGACAGCGGCAAGGAGTTGTGGATCGCCCCGCATGAAAAGAGCGGCTACCGCAGCCCCGAGGACCTCATTGTCGCCCAAGGCCTGGTCTGGAACGCCGGCACCCTGCAAGGCAATCAGACCGGCGAGTACACGGGTCGCGACATCCTCACCGGCGAGGTGAAGAAGCAGTTTTATCCGGACGTGCCCGAGGGCACCTACTGGTTTCATCACCGCTGCTACCAGGCCAAGGCGACCGAGAAGTACATCATCCCCTCGCGCACCGGCATTGAGTACGTCGACATGGACAAGGAGCACTGGGATCTGCACCACTGGGTGCGCGGTGCCTGCCTGTACGGCGTCATGCCCGCCAACGGCCTGACCTACGCCGGCCCGCACAACTGCGCCTGCTACCCCGAAGCCAAGCTCGATGGCATGGCCGTGCTCGCCCCCGCCTCGACCCTGCCGCTGCCGGCGAACACCCCCGACGCCCAGCGCCTGACCCGCGGCCCGGCCTTTGACCAGCCGATCGACGAGAAACCCGCCGGCGCCGGCGACTGGCCGACCTACCGCGCCGACAACGCCCGCAGCGGCCACGCGAAGACCGATTTGAAAAAGGATCTCTCGCTCGCCTGGGAGGTGAAACTGACGCCGCCGCTCAGCACCAGCACCGTCGCCGCCGGGCTGACCTTCGTTGCCGAGGTCGACAAGCACACGCTGCACGCCATCACCACCGCCACCGGCAAAACCGCCTGGACCTTCATCGCCGGCAGCCGCATCGACTCGCCGCCGACCTACTGGCAGGGCCGGGTCTTCTTCGGCGGCAAGGACGGTTTTGTGTACTGCCTGCGCGCGACCGACGGCGCCCTCATCTGGAAGTTCCAGGCGGCGCCGACGCTGCTCAGCCACGGCGCCTGGGAGATGTTTGAATCCGTCTGGCCGGTGCACGGTTCCGTGCTCGTCGAAAACGGCCTGGTCAGCTTCGTCGCCGGTCGCTCCTGCTTCCTCGACAACGGCCTCTGGTTCTACCGCCTCGACGCCGTCACCGGCGAGATGAAGGTGAAGGAACACTACGACGACCGCGACCCCGAGTCGGGCGGCCCGCTCAACGATCGCCACAAGACCCTGCAGATGCCGGTGGCTTCGAACGACATCCTCAGCAGCGACGGCAAGTGGACCTTCCTGCGCACGCAGAAGATCGGTGCCGACGGCAAGCGCGTCGAGATCGGGCCGGTGTCGGGCGACTTCGCCAAGCAGGGCGGCGCCCACAAGGGCGAGGGCCAGCACCTGTTCGCGCCCATGGGCTTCCTCGATGACTCCAACTTCCACCGCTCCTACTGGGTCTACGGCAAGAGCTTCGCCGGCGGCCATGGCGGCTACTTCCAGGCCGGCAAGTACGCGCCGGCGGGCCGCGTGCTCGTGCACGACGACCAGAACGTCTATTCCTACGGCCGCGAGGCGCAGTACTACAAGTGGACGACGACGATGGAGTACACCCTGTTCTCGACCCCCAAGGACGCCGCCGAACAGGCCTACACCGAGGAGGACGCGCTGACGCCGCGCACCGGCAACAGCGTCGTGCTCGGCCCCGACAAGAAGCCGCTCGCCGTGCAACCGCCCAAGCTGCCGCCGCAGGGCAAGGCCGCCAAGGGCAAGGGCGTCGCCAAGGGCAAAGGCAAGGCCGCCGCACCCGCCAACACACCCCTGCCCGGTTCGGTGCGCTTCCCGTCGAACCCCGCCCTTAACCCGACCGAGAAGGGCCTCACCGTCGATCTCTGGGTGCTGCCCGATCAACCCAACGGCACGCTCGTCCATTTCGGCGGTCCGCTGGTCGGTTTCGCGCTCGACCTGCGCAACAAGAAGCCGCGCTTCCACATCCGCTCACGCGCGGAGGCCAGCAGCATCGTCGGCAAGGACGCCCTCGGCGACGGCTGGAGCCACCTCGCTGCGACGCTCAGCGAGGACAAGACCATGCGCCTCTATGTGAACGGCCTGCAGGTCGCCGAGGGCAAGGCCAGCGGCCTGCTCGACAAGATGCCGGCACGGCCGTTTTATCTGGGCAATGGCGACGGTGTCACCCAGGACGTCGCTGGCGGCTACAGCGGCCTGCTCGACCAGTTCAGCTTCAGCACCCGCGCCTTCAGCGCCGCTGAAATCGAGTCGCGCTTCAACGGCCCCGAACTCGCCCCGGAAAAGGCCGTGCTATTCTGCAACTTCGACAATGGCGACTCGCGCGACGGCTCCGGCAACGGCCTGCACGGCATCGGCGCGGGCATCGAGACCGGCAAGGGCAAGGTCGGCGGCGCGCTCTGGTTCAAGAACACCCCGGTCGCCGGCAAGGGCGGCGGCCAGCAGCCGGGCAGCTTCGTCAAGCACACCTGGGACCGCTTCGTGCCCATCGTCGCCCGCAGCATGGCCCTGGCCGGCAAGACCATCCTGGTCGGCGGTCCGCCTGACACGATCGATGAGGAATACGCCTTCGAACGCCTCGCCGCCAAGGACCCCGCCATCCTCAAGGAACTCGAGGAACAGAACGAGGCCCTCGAAGGCCGCCGCGGCGCCAAGATGTGGGCCGTCAACGTCGAGACCGGCGAACAGTCGGCCGGCCTCGAACTGACCGCCCCTCCTGTCTGGGACGGCATCACCAGCGCCAACGGTCAGGTCTTCGTCAGCACCGTCGACGGCCGCCTGCAGTGCTACGGCAAGTGAACGCTCCCGCTTCGGGGGATGTTCTCGGTTCTCGGTTCTCGGTTCTCGGTTCGAGGTTCGAGGTTCGAGGTTCGAGGTTCGAGGGACGCTACTTCGGATGTCCAAAACGCCTCAGCATCGAACATGCCTCGCAATCTACGAGTCCCGAGTCCCGAGT
>JAEYYS010000457.1 GCA_023428335.1 Verrucomicrobiota bacterium
CGGGGCCTGGGCCGCGGGGCGTTGCCCCGGCCCCCCCGGTTCGCCGCTGGCCCTGGGCGCCAACTACGCCATGCACGCCACCGTGCTCGGCGGCACCAGCACGCTGGTCAGCGCCGACGCCCCGGGTGCCGTGGCCGCCCATGTTGAGGAGCAGGCCGGCGCGCCCATGCTCTATGTCAATGGTGCCGCCGGTAACCTGGCCCCGCTGTACAGCACCCGCCCCGAAGCCGAGGCGCGCGTGCTCAGCCAGTTCAAGGTCCTGCTTGGAGAGCCCATCCTCGATGCCGCACGCTTGGCACAGCCGCTGCCGGCGGGGGTGCGCCTGCGCAGCTCGCAACTCGTGGTGGCCACCCCCAAGCGACCCGGCCTCGGCTGGTCCGAGGAACTGGCCGCCTACCGGCGCGTCGAGGCCGATGGCGCGGAGACCCTGCTGGTGCCGCTGCGTTTTTTGCAGGTGGGCGACGACCTCGTGCTGTGGAGCGCGCCGATGGAATTGTTCTGCGAAATCTCCAACGCCATCCGCGACCGCTCGCCGTTCGCCGACACCTTTTTCATCGGCTATACCAACGGCACCTTCGGTTACCTGCCGACCGAGGCGGAATACCTCGCCGGCGGCTACGAGACGGCGACCTCGCCCTTCACCGCAGCGGCGGCAGGGCACCTGAGCGAGGCGGTGAACCGGCACCTGCGCACGCTGCGCGAGGCCCCGTGAAACGGGGTCGGTGCAGAAGAATCACCGGTCGCGGCCCGTAGCTTCCTTTCGCCTGTTATGAAACTGTTTGCCTTTCCGACCTGCGCCCTCGCGCTCACCTCCGTCCTCACCGCGGCCGAACCGGTGGCGCAATGGACCTTTGATGGCGCCAAGCCCGACCTTGGCAAGGCCGAGGGCGGCGTGCATTTCCTGCAGGACGGACCGTCGCGCACGCAGTTCAAGCACCTGGCGGCAGGCAACAAGGCCGTGCGCCTCGACGCGGCCAAGGGCGGCTTCATCCGCGTGACGGATCCGGGCGCGAGCAGCCCCTTCGATTTCGACAACGGCGACACGATCACGATCGAGGCCTGGGTCAATCCCGCCTCGGCACCCAAGGGCGGCAACGTCTACATCCTCGGCAAGGGCCGCACCGGCAACCGCGGCCAGCAGGCGAACAACCAAAACTGGGGCCTGCGCCTCTGGGACAGCGGCGGCCTGCTGCGCCTGAGCTTCCTCTTCCGCAGCCGCGCCGACGACAAGCACGCTGGCGACTGGCATCGCTGGACCACCACGGCCGGCATCGCCGCCAACAGCGGCTGGCATCACCTCGCCTTCACCTACCAGTTCGGCAAACCGGAGTCGGTGCGCGGTTACCTCGACGGTGAGGCCGTGCCCGGCGCCTGGGACATGGGCGGGGCGACGAAGCAGGCGCCGGTGGTCGATGACGACGAGATC
The DNA here is from genome assembly GCA_023428335.1 of Verrucomicrobiota bacterium. GTDB lineage: Bacteria > Verrucomicrobiota > Verrucomicrobiia > Verrucomicrobiales > Verrucomicrobiaceae > Prosthecobacter. Next base: position 1,427 of record JAEYYS010000457.1, read on the forward strand.
TGGCTCGGCACCTCGATGAACCGCCAGGCCAGCGTCAGCTTCGATGGCCTGCTCGACGAGGTGCGGCTCTATCGCGAGGCACTGCCCGAAAAAGTCATCGCCGCACGCTATCCGGTCGAACCCTACACACCGGTCCTGCCCGAGGACGGCCTGCCCAGGGACAAGGTGCGTGTCGAGATCGTCGAAAACATCGGCAAGGGCGCCAAATGGCCGCGGCAGTTTCCCACGCCCACGGACGTTTATGAGGAGGACGCCTTCGGCTTCTTCCAGATCGCCCAGAAGTACACGGCCACCGGCGTGCGCGCCGCGCGCAGCAATCCCCACCTGCTGCGCGCACTGGCGCAGGTGACCCTGCCTCCCGGCAAACACGAGTTGCTGCTGCGCGTGCGCGGCCAGGGGCGGTTGTGGCTCGATGGCAAGGTCGTCGCCGAGGTCGCCTTCGGTCACACCGGCGGCGGCGCCCACAACGAGGTCGAGCACGCCGAAGCAGAAGGCGCCGCCGCGCTGCGCCTGCTCGGCCCCGGCGACCGCGAGCAGCGGATCGAGATCGACGGCACCGGCAAGCCCCAGGTGCTGGTGCTGGAGATGCTCGCCGGCAACGGCCGCGTGCGACCCACCCTCGGCGAGACCAGCCTGAGCCTGCGCCGTGCCGACGGTTCCTTTGCTCTGCTAGCGCCCTCCAAACGCGTGGTGCCGCTCACCGATGCCGGCTGGGCCGATTACCGCAAGGAGCGCCAGGCCTATTACAGCCAGCTCGACCAGCGCCGCCGCCTCGCCCTGCGCGCCGCCCAGGACGACTACTGGGCAAAACGTCATGCCGAAGCCCGGGCGGTTGTCGCCGCGCAGCCGGCACCTGCAGGCATCGACGCCTTGCTCGCGGACGCCTGGGCCAAGGCGAACGCGACGGACGCTGGTGCCGCCGGCGGCATCGACTTCGCCACCCAGATTCAGCCGATCCTCGCGGACAACTGCTACCGTTGCCATGAAGAGAAGGCCAAGGGTGGCCTGCGCCTCAACAGCCTCGCTGCCGCCCAGCAGGGCGGCGATTCCGGCGAGCCGGCCATCGTTCCCGGCAAACCCCAGGAAAGTCGCCTGCTTGCCGTCATCCACCCGCAGGCCGGCGACGACCTCATGCCGCCGAAGGGTGACCCACTGCCCGAGGCCCAGCGGAAGTTGCTGAGCGACTGGATCGCCCAGGGCGCCTCCTACGCGGCGGCGGGGCAGAAGATCGAGCCGGCACCGCTCACCGACGACCTCGCCTTCCTGCGCCGGGTCACGCTCGACACGGTCGGCGTTGTGCCCAGCGCCGCGGAAATCACCGCCTTCCTCGCCGAGGACTCGCCCCAGCGCCGCACGCGCGCCATCGACCGCCTGCTCGCCGACCCGCGCTTTGCCGATCACTGGACGGCCTACTGGCAGGATGTGCTGGCGGAAAATCCGAACATCCTCAAGCCCAGCCTGAACAACTCCGGCCCCTTCCGTTTCTGGATCCACGAGGCGCTGAGCGACAACCTGCCGATGGATCGCTTCGTCACCGAGCTGATCCTCATGGAAGGCGGCGTGCTCGCCGGTGGTCCGGCCGGCTTCTCGCTCGCCGCCGAAAACGACGTGCCCATGGCCGCCAAGGCACACATCCTCAGCACCGCCTTCCTCGGTCAGGAAATGACCTGCGCCCGCTGCCATGACTCGCCCTACCACCAGTCGAAGCAGCGCGACCTCTTCGAGATGGCGGCCATGCTTGAACGCAAGCCGATCACCCTGCCGGAAACGTCCTCGGTGCCGATGAGCACCTTTGCCGGCCGCAAGCCGCTCATCGAGATCACCCTCAAGCCCGGCGAAACCGTGGCGCCGGCCTGGCCGAAACTCTTCGAGACAAAACTGCTGCCTGCCGCCCGCGCCGCCGCGCCGGCCGCTGGCGACGACGACAGCCGCGCCCAGCTCGCCGCCCTGATCACCTCGCCGCACAACGAGCGCTTCGCCCAAGTCCTCGTCAACCGCGTCTGGAAACAACTGCTTGGCCGCGGCTTTGTCGAGCCGGTCGATGACTGGGAGGCGTCGAAGCCGACCCACCCCGAGCTGCTCGCCTGGCTGGCCCGCGATTTTGTCGCTCACGGCTACGACTTCCGCCACCTGCAGCGCCGCATCCTCAACTCCGAGGCCTACCAGCGCCAGGCCCGGCCGCTGGCCAAGGGCGCCCAGCCCGACTTTGCCGCGCCGCGGCCGCGGCGCATGACCGCCGAACAGATCGTCGATTCCCTGTTCGCCGCGGTCGGCAAGGACCTCGATGCCGAGGAACTGACCATGGACAACGACGGCACCCAGTCGGAGAGCGCCATGATCAGCCTCGGCCACCCGCGCCGCGCCTGGGAATTCACCTCGCTGTCGAACGAGCGCGACCGCCCCAGCCTCGCCATCCCCAAGGCCCAGGCGATTGTCGACGTGCTGGAAAACTTCGGCTGGCGACCGAGCCGGCAGGAGCCCAAGAGCGTGCGCGAGACCGATCCGAACGTGCGCCAGCCGGCCATCCTCGCCAACGGCTCACTCGGCCGCTGGGTCACCACGCTCGACGACGCGAGCGGCCTCACCGCGCTCGCGCTCGACGCGAACTTGAGTGAAGCGGAACTCATCGAGCAGGTCTTCCTGCGCCTGCTCACCCGGCCGCCGACCGAGGCCGAGCGCGCGCGGTTCAGCGAACTGCTTGGCCCTGGCTTCCGCGACCGCATCCTGCCCGAGGCCCAGCGCCCGCCGCCGGTGAAGCGCCCGCCGCTGAAATATGTCGCCTGGTCGAACCACCTCTCCGCCGGCGCCAACAGCATCAAGATCGAGCTGGAAAAACGCGCCCGCGAAGGCGAGCCGCCCACCACCGCCCTGCGCCCCGAATGGCGCGAGCGCCTGGAGGATGTCCTCTGGGCCGTGCTCAACTCCCCCGAGTTCGTGCACCTGCCGTGAGGCTGACCAAATCCTGCCCATACCCTTGTCGAGCATGCCGTTTGACGGCAAGGTCGGGCACATGAGCGCCACGCCCCAGGACCTGCTTCGCCAACTCGCCGAGGCCCCTCTGCATCCCTATCCGGAAAACCTGCTCCGGGAGATGGTCGAGCGGCGCGACGAAATGATTCCCGCCCTGCTGGAGGTGCTGGCCGACGTAGTTCGCCAGCCGCAGCATTATCTGGAAGGCAATCATTGGAAGTCGCCGACCTTCGCCTGCTTCCTGCTGGCGCAGTTCCGCGTCTCAGCGGCCTGCAAGCCTCTCTGCGAGGTGCTGGCTCTGCCGGCCGATGAGGTGGAAGCGCTTTTTGGCGACACGCTCGCGGAAGACATGGGCAGGATCCTGGCCGGAGTTTATGATGGCGACCCCGCGCCGCTGCTGTCCTTGGTGGAGAATCGCGAGGTCAACGAGATGGTGCGCAGCGTCTCGGTTCCCGACGCCTTGCTTTGCCTGCTGTCGGAAGGTACGGTGACTCGCGAATGGCTGGAAGCCTGCGTGTCCGAGTTGCTGGCGGACAAACTGGAGCGGGAGGCATCGCTGGTCTGGGACGCTTGGACGGCCCTTTGCGCCGACCTCGGCCTGGCCTCGACCGCGCCGCTGATCGAGCAGGCCATCGCCGACGACTTGCTGGATCCCCGCTTCTATGGCTACAAGGCTTTGCTGCGCATGACTCGCCAAGGGGGCGACCCGGACTGGCAGCGTCGCACCGGCAGAATTCTCGACACGATCGAGCACACGCGTCACTGGGCCGTGTGGCAGAAGCCCGCGCGCACGAAATCAGCCCCGCCTCCCGCGAAGTTGGCCCAGGCTTCTGCCAGTCCCAAGGTCGGTCGCAACGATCCTTGCCCCTGTGGCTCCGGCCAAAAGTTCAAAAAGTGCTGTGGCCGTTCGTCATAGGGTTTGCTGCCAGAATGCATAGGGGCAGTCGCTTGCGCTCGCTCATGAGATGCGCAGGTGTCAGGTGAATGATGCATGCAAAACATAATGTTTGTTTGGATGCATTCGTCAGCCGCTGCCCATGGCTTGGTGGATCAAATGGATCGTTCTGGATGACTGGATCCAGGATGGCGCGCGGATGTTCCGGAAGTGTGGTGTCATGCAGGTTGGAGATGTGCTGCTGACAGACAGGTTTCTGCGTGTTACGCCGTAGTACGGACGGCCGCCCCTTCGGCCTTAGCCCCCATGAAACGTCGTTCCCTTCTCAAGCTCGCTGCCGCCGGTGCGGCGGCGCACCTCGACCCGGTCCTGCTCGCCAAGGAGGCGGGGCATGTGGCGCACTTCCCCAAGGGCAAGGCCGAGCATGTCATCCACATCTGGCTCGGCGGCGGCGCGGCGCAGGTCGACACCTGGGATCCGAAGGCGCTCGGCGATGCCAAGGCGAAAAAGGCAGGCAGCTACTACCCGAGCATCGACACCAGCATCCCTGGCGTGAAGGTGTGCGAACACCTGTCGGGCTGCGCCAAGCTGATGGAGCACATCACCGCCGTGCGCACGGTGAACCACGACGTCATCGACGAGCACGCCGCCGCCTCGAACCGCATGCACACGGGTCGCAATGTCAGCGGCACGACGGTTTATCCCTCGCTCGGCTCGATCATCGCCCATGAGCGCGGTGCAGCGGCCGAGGGCGTGCCGGCCTATGTGCTCATCGGCTATCCGAACTTCTCGCGCGGCCCGGGTTTCCTCGGTGCCAAGGCCGGCTTCCTCTACCTGCTCGACACCGAGGCCGGCCCAGCCGGCTTGAAGCGACCCGAGCACGTGCTCGATCCGCGCCAGAGCCGGCGCGAGCAGTTGCTGGCGACGATGCGCACGAGCGCGAAGCAACTGCGCGGCAGTCCGATCCTCGAGCAGTACGACAGCACCCTGGCGGAGAGCCTGCAGCTCGCCGGCCCGAAGTTCATGGAGGTCTTCGACCTGAAGTCCGAGAAGGGCGACCTGCGCAGCGCCTACGGCAGCGAGTTCGGCCAGCGCTGCCTGCTGGCGCGCCGCCTCATCCAGCGCGGCGTGCGCTTCATCGAGGTCTCGCACAACCTCAATTTCGTCAATGGCACCGGCTGGGATACCCACAACCAGGGCCAGCTCAAGCAGCACGTGCTCATTCAGGATCTCGACCAGGCGATGAGCACGCTCATCACCGACCTGCAGGCGCACGGCCTGCTCGACAAGACGCTCATTGTCGTCAACACCGAGTTCGGCCGGCCCTCCGCCTTCGATGGCGGCGGCGGTCGCGGCCACCAGGGCAGCGCCTTCAGCGTCGTGCTCGCCGGTGGTGGCTTGAAGCACTGCGGCGCCTACGGCGTCACCGATGACCTGTCGAAGACGCCGGTCGAAAACCCGGTCTCGGTGCCCGACCTCTTCGCCACCGTGCTCGCCGATCTCGGTATCGATCCGGCCAAGGAACTCTACGACGGCGATCGCCCCGTGCCGATCACTGACCGCGGCCAGCCGGTGCAGGCGCTGTTTGGCTGATGGCCCGTTCGGGCTTGTCTTCGCGCCACTGCGAATCTCTGCATCTCCCTGCCATGCTGTCACGCCTGCTGCTCGCCCTGGTTTTTGGCTTCGCCGTTGCCGCGCCCGCCGCCCACATCGTCATCATGGCGGTCGAGGAACCGGACAACTACGATGCGGTCAACTCGATGCGCGCCTTCGCCGAGCGCGAGCTGCGACCGCTCGGCCACCGGGTGACGCTGGTCGAGGGCGACAAGCCGGTGAAGCATCACTTTGCCGGCCTCGTCGAGGCGCTGCGCGACGCGGACCTGCTCGTCCTGTTTTCGCGCCGGCGCTTCCTGCCGGAGGAACAAATGGCCGCCGTGCGCGCGCACCTGAACGCCGGCCGGCCGCTGCTCGGCATCCGCACCGCCAACCATGCCTTCATCCCGCGCCCGAAGGACGTCGTGGATACCGGCCTGACGATCTGGCCCGAGTTCACTCGCGAGGTGCTCGGCGGCGAGAACACCGGCTACGAAACGAAGGGCCTGCCCTACACGGTTGCCGCCGCGCCAGGCGCGAGCTCCAGCCCGCTGCTCGCCGGTGTCGATCCCACCAGGCTGCGCGGGTACCAGTCGCTCTACCGGGTGCTGCCGCTCGCCAGCGACGCCGTGCCGCTGCTCATCGGCACGGCTGGCGAGGGTGCCACCTCGCCGCCGCAGCCGGTCGCCTGGACGCGTTTTTACGGCCCCAAGCGCGCCCGCGTCTTTTACACCAGCCTGGGTGCGCCCGAGGACCTGCAGATCGCCGACGCGCGTCGGTTGCTGGTCAATGCGGTGGCCTGGACGCTGGCCCGGTGAGCCGATGACTGGCGGTGGTTTGCGATAAGCCGACCGCACGCCTCGTTGTCTGCAGATGCTCCGTCTGCTCGCCCTTTTTTTCCTGCTGCTGCTGCCCGCGGTCGCCCAACCGCCGAATGTCGTCTTCATCCTCGCCGATGACCTCGGCTACGGCGACCTCGGTTGCTACGGGCATCCCAAATTCCGCACGCCGCGGATCGATCGTCTGGCGAGCGAAGGCGTGCGCCTGACCCAGTTCAACACGCCCGCGCCCTTCTGCGCCCCAACCCGCGCCGCCCTGCTCACGGGTCGCTACCCCTTCCGCTGCGGCATGACCGCCAACCCGGCGCCCGATGCCACGCCCGAGGCCGATGCGGTGGCGCTGCCGGCGGGTGAAGTGACGCTCGCCCAGGTGCTCAAGACGTCGGGCTACGCGACCGCCCTGTTTGGCAAGTGGCACCTCGGTCACCACGCCGGGTCGCTGCCCACCGACCGTGGCTTTGACGAATACCTCGGCATTCCGTACTCGAACGACATGCGCCCGGCGCACCTGCTCGAGGGCGACAAGGTCGTCGAGTATCCGGTCGTGCAGGCCACCCTCACCGAGCGACTCTCCAAGCGGGCGGCCGACTTCATCCGGCGCAGCGCCGGCCAGCCGTTTTTCCTGCTCTACGCCGATCCCATGCCGCACAAGCCGCTGGCCGCCTCGGAGGCCCACTACCGGCAAAGCGGCGCCGGCCTGTATGGCGACGCCCTGCTCGAGCTCGATGCCGCGGTCGGTCGCGTGCTCGCCGCACGCGCACAGGCCGGGGTGGC
>JAEYYS010000088.1 GCA_023428335.1 Verrucomicrobiota bacterium
GCAGGAAAAAAAACGGACGCCGGCGGCAGGGTTGGTTCGGGGGCCGGGAACAAGGCTGCAACGCACGGAATTCTCGCTGCCTTGGGAGAAAATGCTTGGGCTTGCGGGCAAATCTTGATATTTCTGCGATTTCCAGCTTTCGTCCCTGTCACATGATTTTCCCGCCCCCCTTCCCGGCCCTGCGCCGCAGCCGCTCCGGCTCGCCCTTCGCCTGGTGTCTTGCGTTGGCGGTAACGGTGGTTCCCTGCCTGCAGGCAGGCCCGAACGACGCCGGCCAACCCGGACCGGAAGCCCGTCAACAGGCCCTGATGGCCCAGCAGGAGCGCCTGCAACAGGCTTGGCAAGCGCTGCAGGCCGGCCGCAACGCCGAAGCTCTGGAGCGTTTTGAAGCCCTTCACACCTCCCTGTCGGCGCCCGGCAATGATCCAGAGCTGCAGCTTGTGGCACGCGAGGGCTACCTCCGCGCCGGTCTGGCACGCGCCGTCGAACTGGCCAACGCCGGCGACCCGCGCGCCGCCGCCACCCTGCTCGACAAGCTCGACGCGCCCGCCGTCTCCAAGGAGGATCCGCGGGTCGCCGCCGTGCGCCGCCGGCTGACCGACCCGGACCGCTACCCGCCCGCCCTCACCCCCGAGCACATCCAGCGGGTCGGGGATGTCTCCCGCCGCCTCACCCTCACCGCTTCCCAGGCGGAGACCGGCCAGTTCGACGCCGCCATCGCCGGCTATGAGGAAATTCTCAGGATCGACCCCACCAACACCGCCGCACGCCGCGGCCTGGAACAGGTGGAAAAGCAGCGAACCCTCTATTTCGAGTCGGCCAAGGATCACCAGCGCTCGCGCATGCTCAACCAGGTGAATGCCACCTGGGAAAACCCGCCGGCCGCCACCAATCTCTCCTCCCTCTTTGGCGCCGCCGAAGGCCCTGGACAGGCAGTCGGGGGGCCGCGCGGCGGTCGCGCGACGATCCAGGGCAAGCTGCGCGATTTGGTGATCGCCCAGGTCGACTTCAGTGAAGCAACGCTTGGCGAGGTCATGGAGTACCTGCGTGTGCGCACCCGCGACCTCGATCCCGCCGGCAAGGGCGTGGATTTCGTCAACGGCGTACCGGCCGACCAGCCGCTCAAGCCCATCTCGCTCAACCTGCGCGAGGTGCCGGTCGAGGAGGTTCTGCGTTACGTCGCCGACATCGCCGGCATCACCTACAAGGTCGAGGAATTCGCCGTCCGCCTGGTTTCGCTCACCGACGCCTCGGCGGACATCATCAGCCGCACCTACCGCGTGCCGCCCGACTTCATCAGCAACGCGCCCGCCGCCGGGGCGGCCCCTGCCAGCACCGATCCGTTTGCGGCCAGTGCCACCACCTCGGCAACGCCGCAACTGCGCCGACTCGGCGCCAAGGAATTCCTCGAGAGCCAGGGCGTCGGCTTTCCTGAAGGCACGGGTGCCAGCTACAACCCGTCGAGCAGCACCCTCATCGTGCGCAACAGCGCCAAAAACCTCGAACTGGTGGACATGCTGGTCGAACAGGCCTTCAACCGCTCGCCACGCCAGGTGGTCATCGAGGTGAAGATGCTCGAGGTGCGCAACAACCGTCTCAAGGAACTCGGTTTCGACTGGTTGCTCGGCTCCTGGGGCGGCGAATTGCAGGGGGCCGGCGGCACGGTCGGCAATGCCCAGCCCAACACCTTCCTGACCCAGGACTTCCCGCAGCAGGTCGCCACCGCGGCCGGCACCACCGCGCTCGGCTTCAACCCGGTCACCGCCGGCCTGCGCTCCGGCGGCGATCTGCCCGGCGACAGCATTGACGCCCTGCTGGAAGCCGGCAGCAACACCTCGCCGATCTCGTCCTCGCGTTCTCCCGGTGTCTTCTCCGTCAGCGGCGTACTCACCTCGCCGCAGTTTCAGACCGTCATCCGCGCGCTCGACCAGAAAAAGGGCATCGACGTGGCCGCCCAGCCCGCCGTGGTCACCCGCAGCGGCCAGAAGGCCAGCATTGAGATCACCCGCGAGTTGATTTTCCCCACCGAATTTGACCCGCCCCAGGTGCCCACCAACGTCGGCGCCAACCAGATCCTCATCGTCAATGGCGTGCAGGTGGCCCTTCCCCTGCCGCCGCCCGTGGTCACCCCCACGACTCCGACCGCCTTCGACATGCGCCGGACCGGCGTCGTGCTGGAGGTCGAGCCGGTCATCTCCGAAGACGGCCGCATGGTCGACCTTGCCCTCACGCCGGAATTCACCGAGTTCAGCGGCTTCGTCAATTATGGCACGCCCATCTTCGGCGTCTTTGAGGGCGACTACAACCTGCTCACCGACAACTTCATCTACCAGCCGGTGTTCGACACGAAAAAGGTCGTGACGGCGGTGAACATCTACGACGGCGCAACCATCGTGCTCGGCGGCCTGGTCTCCGACAACACCATCGTCATGCAGGACAAGGTGCCACTGATCGGCGATGCCCCCTACGTCGGCCGCCTGTTCCGCAGCGACGTCACCCGGCGCCAGATGAAGCACGTGCTGTTCTTCGTCACCGTCAAGGTTGTCGACCCCTCAGGGCGGCGCATCAACGAGCCCTGAAACCGGCCTCAATGGGGGGACAGATTGCGGCTTGCCAGCCCCCTGCCCTGCTGCTACCTGTCGCGTTTCTATGGCAAAAATTCAGTACACCACCCCAGCCGGGGTCAGCGCCGAGGCCGAGTTTGTGGCCGAGCGCATGAGCATCGGCCGCGCGGCGGACAACCATCTGGTCATTGCCGACGAGTCCGTCTCCAGCCACCACGGCGAGATCGCCCTTGAAGGCGGCGCCTGGGTGCTGACCGATCTGGGTTCGACCAACGGCACCAAGGTCGACGGCGAGCGCGTGGAACGCCTCGAACTGGCCCATGGCGGCACCTTCACCCTCGGTCATGTCGAGTGCCTCTTCCTCGGCGACGAAGCCGAAACCGCTCCGCGCGCCGCCCCGCGTCAGGCTGCCGGCTATGCCGTGCAGCCGATCGACAAGAGCCGCCGCCGCGACTTTGGCCCGAAAGCCAAGACCAAGGGCGAAGGTTCCGGCCCGATCCTGCTGCTTGGGGTGCTGGCACTGCTCGTCTGCGCCTACGCCGCCTTCTCGTTCACCCAACTGGGCTCCTAACCCTCCCGGCCCAGTTTCGCAACCTGCGGCGGCAACGCCCGCCGCCCTCCCCGTTCCCATTCCAACCCCTGCGGCCATCCGCGCCGCCCTCCCATCCATCATGTCCAATACCATCGTTGTCGGCGCCCAGTGGGGCGATGAAGGAAAAGGCAAAATCGTCGATTATCTCACGGAGAAAACCGACGTCGTTGTGCGCGCCGCCGGCGGCAACAACGCCGGTCACACGGTCATCAACAACGGCACCAAGTACATCCTGCATCTCATCCCCAGCGGCATTCTCTGGGAGAACAAGGTCTGCGTCATCGGCAATGGCGTCGTCATGGACCCGCTCGGACTGATCGAGGAGATGAACAAGCTGCGCGGCCAGGGCGTCAAGATCACGCCCGAGAACCTGCTCATCAGCGAAACCGCCCATCTGGTCATGCCCTACCACCGCGGTCTCGACCAGGCGCGCGAGGCGAAGCGTGGCGACAAGAAGATCGGCACCACCGGTCGCGGCATCGGCCCGGCCTACGCCGACAAGGTCGAACGCGGCGGCCTGCGCACCATCCTGCTCAAGCAGCCCGACATCTTCGCCACCGAACTGCGCGAACGCATCGTCCTGCACAACGAAACCCTGCGCGCCGCCGGTGTCGCCGAGGTTCCGATCGAGGAAACCGTCACCCGCATGCTGGAGGCCGCGAGCCTTCTCGCCCCGCACATCACCAACACCGCGGTGTACTGTCACGAGGCCATCCGCGCCGGCAAGAACCTGCTCTTTGAAGGCGCCCAGGGCACCTACCTCGACATCGACCACGGCACCTATCCCTTCGTCACCTCCTCGAACACCACGTCCGGCGGCGCCTGCACCGGCGCGGGGGTGCCGCCGCGGATGATCGACACGGGGGGCGCGGTCGCCAAGGCCTACACGACCCGCGTCGGCTCCGGTCCCTTCGTCACGGAGAACGAGGACATCGGCGACATGCTGCACAACATGGGTCGTGAATACGGTGCCACCACCGGCCGCGCCCGCCGCTGCGGCTGGCTCGACTCCGTGCTGGTGCGCTATGCCGTCATGATCAATGGCGCCGACGAACTGGCCATCACCAACCTCGACGGCCTCGACGGCCTCGACACCGTGCAGATCTGCACTTCCTACAAGCTGCGCGGCGAGACTCTGCACTATCCGCCGAGCACCGCCGCCGACTTGGAAGCCTGCGAACCGGTCTACGAAACCCATCAGGGCTGGAAACAGGACCTCAGCGGCATCAAGAATTTCGCCGACCTGCCCCCGCTCGCCAAGGCCTACCTGAAGCGTGTCGAGGAACTCACCGGCGCCCGCGTCAGCCTGCTTGGCGTCGGCCCGTCGCGCGACCAGACCCTGGTGGCCTGACCGCGCCTCAGCCGACCTTTTCCAGGAACAGCTCCTCCAGGCTGCCGCCCGCGGCGGCACTGCCCGCGCGCAGTTGCGCGAGAGTGCCGTCGAAAACGAGACGGCCGCGGCGCAGGATGCCGATGCGGTCGGCCACCTCCTCGGCGATGTGCAGCAGGTGCGTGCTCATCAGCACCGTCGTGCCGGCACGACTGAGGTTGCGCAGTTCCTCCTTGACCACACGGGCGTGAATGGGGTCGAGCCCGACCATGGGCTCGTCGATGACGAACACCTTCGGCTCGTGCAGCAGGGCGCTGGCGATGGCGAGTCGCTGGCGGGTGCCGTGGCTGAAGTTCTCGATGCGCTGGCCGCCGTACTCATGCAGGGCGAAGCGGTCGAACAACTGCCCGGTGCGCGCCGCCGCCCGCGCCGGATCCATCTCGAAAAGCTCGGCGATGAACTGCATGAACTCCGGCGCACTCAGCTTCTCGTAGAAGGCCGCCACGTCGGGCACGTAACCGAGCAGGGCCTTCGCCCGCTGCGGTTCCTCCTGGATGTCGATGCCACAGAACCGCACGCGCCCGGTCATGGGTTTCATCAGGCC
>JAEYYS010000512.1 GCA_023428335.1 Verrucomicrobiota bacterium
CTGGAAGAAGGTCTGGGTGTAGTAGTACCAGCAGTACAGGTTGCAGTTCTTTTCCCAGTCGAGCGGTTCGGCGGTGAGGAACTCGCGCAGGAAGCCCAGGCTCTTTTTGACGGCGGCGGTCTTGCCCTTGGCCATGGTCTGCAGGGCCAGGGAGCCGGCGCCGGTGAGGCTCCATTGGTTGTAGTGCTTGTCGCGGTCGGGATTGCCGAAGCCGCCGTCCTTGGTCTGCTTGCTGATGACGTAATCGACGCACTTGGAGATCGCCGAGTCGAGGCCGGGGATCTTCAGGCTGGTGTTTTTGGCGGCCTTGAGGGCCTGGAACTGCCAGCCGGCGACCGACAGATCTTCGCCGCCGCTGTCGGGGTTGTAGGCGGTGGGTTTGCCGGCGTCCTTGCCGCCGTAGGTCCAGGAGCCGCGCTTGTTCTGGTTGTCGATGATGAGTTTGACGCCCTTTTCAAAGGCGTCGCGCATGCCCGGTAATTCCTTGCTGCCCATGCGCGCCAGCGTGTACATCTCGCCCAGCGCGTAGGTGGCGATGCCGTGGGCGTAGGTGGAACCGTTGCTGTACAGGTCCTCGGCGATCATGCCGTGCGGGTTCTTCTTTGACAGCTCGATGAGGTACATGATGCCGCGCATGACGGTGTCGCCATAGAAGGGCGAGTCCGGTGTTTCGCAGCGGCCGAGGTAGCAGAGCAGGGCCAGGCCGGTCATGGCCGACTTGCTGGGGCCGGGCCAGGAGCCGTCGGCGTTCTGCTTGGACTTCAGCCATTCGAGCGAGGCTGACACCGCGCGTTCGCACTCGGGCGAGCCGCCGTTCTGGCGCAGCTTTTCGAGTCGCTCCGTGGTCGAGCAGCGGCTGCGCATCGACGGTGGCAGGCTGACGAAGCCGGCCGCGCCGCCCATGCCCATGCCGGTGCCGAAACCGCCACCCGAGCCGGCCTTGCCGAAGCCGCCACTGCCGAGCGAACCGCCGCCGATCATCGAGCTGACGTCGGGCACGTCGAGCAGGTCCGGCGGCGCATCCGGCAGGCTGATCGCCGCGTTCTGGCTCGTGCTGACGATCTTCTTCATCGGCATCGTCTTGTTGAGCGAGGTGCGCCGCTTCTGCTGCACCTTGTGACGCATTTCCGCGCTGGCTTCCGCGCCCTGCTGGGTGCCGCCGCCAGGCAGGAAATCGACCTGCTTCTGGATCATCTGGGTGCTGACGACGATGGCACCGGCGAAGAGCAGGATGCCGGCGTGGATGGCGAGGCTGAGGGTCAGCGAGCCGCCGCCGATCTTGCGCCAGGCGCGCACCAAGCCGTTGGCGGGTTTGGCCGGTTCGATGTGGGTGAGGGCTGGCGGATGGAAAACGTCGCCGGGTTCGGCGGTGGCCAGCACAACGGCGTCGTCATCGTCCTCGGTGGCCTCGACCGCGAGGGCGGCATCGCTGGGCGACGGCATCGCGGGTACGGGCATGGCCGGCATGCCGGGCGGCGGCGGCATGCCGGGCTGCATGGGATAGCCGTAGGCGGGTGGGTAACCGAGGTTGTTGCCGGCGGCCGGCATCGGATAGCCGGGAGGATAGCCCAGATTCGCCGCGGCAGGCGGCGGCGGCAGAACACGCTGCGGCGGCGGCAGCGGCTGGGTCGCGCCAGGATCGTCGGAGGAGGGCGGAACGGACGGGTTGGACATGGCGAAAAAAGGGGACAGCATAAAATACCCGGGTGCGGGTTCGGCTGGCAAGACAATTACGAAGCTGCATTCCGCTTTACAGGAAGAAAATCCAGCATACTGGCATGGCCATGGCCAAAGCTCCGCGTTCTCCCGCCCCCGAGGCGATCAATGAGTTCGTCGGCCGGCGCGTGAAAAAGCTGCGTGCCGTCCGCGGCTGGTCGCTCGAAGAACTCGCCGCCGCCAGCGGGGTCAGTCGCTCCATGCTCAGCGAGATCGAGCGCGAGCGCGCCAATCCGACCCTGACCGTGGCGGCGCGCATTGCCCGTGCCTTTGAGCTGACCCTGCAGGACCTGCTCGGCGGCGCGGAGAGCCCGGTGGCCAGCATTCGCGTCATCCGCGCCGGCGATCCTGCGCAGGTGTTTCGCGCCGACCGCGAGTGCGAGATCCGCACGCTCTCGCCCCTGCAGCTCGAGAAGGACGTCGAGTTTTACGAACTCGCCCTGCGTCCCGGCGGTGGCCTGCGCAGCCAGCCGCACTTCGAGGGCACACGTGAGTTTTTGACGGTCGTCGAAGGCCGGGTGCGGGTCGAATCCGACAGCAGTCGCGACGACCTGGCCACGGGTGATTCGGCCACCTACCCGGCCGATGTCGCGCACGCCATCGTCAACACCGGGTCCGGTCAGGCCCGCGTTTTCCTGGTTGTCATCTACCCCTGAACATGCGCGCCACTTCCCGAGCCGTGACGACCCCAGCCGCGCCGCGGGTGACCGAGCCCTTCACCGCGGCCGCCCGGCCCGCGCGCTCCAAGAGCGAGGTTCAGCGTCTTCAGACGGAATGCGCCGCCTGGGTCGCCTCGATCAGCGTGCCGAGCCATTTCCACCGCATCTTCGATCACCTGCCCGGGCATTTCTTTTTCACCAAGGATGCCCGCGGCCGGTTCATGGTCGTCAGCCGCAACTTTCCCCATCATTACCAGCTGCGCGACGAGGACGCCATCCTCGGCCTCACCGATCTGGATGTCACACCGGCCGGCATGGCCGGCGGCTACATCAGCGACGACCGCGAGCTGCTCAGCGGTCGCAAGGCCTGCGTGCAGCGCGTCGAACTTTGGTTCGATGACCAGGGCCTGCCCGACTGGTTTTTTGTCACCAAACTGCCGCTGCTGGGCAGCCGGGGGCGCATCATCGGCATCATGGGCGTGCTGCGCCGCGCAGCCGAACATGAAATGCAGATCCCGGTCCTGCAGACGGTGTCGCGCGCCGTCGATTGGATCCGCCGCCATCACGCCCGCCCCGTGGCGATCGCCGAGGTGGCCCGCGCCTGCGGGCTCTCCCAGCGCCACCTGCAGCGTCGCTTCCACGAGACCTTCGGCTTTTCCCCGCAGGAGTTCGTCATCCGCACCCGCGTGCGCGCCGCCATCGAGCTGCTCGAAAAGACCCACTGCGGCGCCGCCGAAATCGCCGACCGCTGCGGCTTCGGCGATGCCAGCGCCTTTGCCCTGCAGTTCCGCCAGCGCACCGGCATGAGCCCCACCCACTGGCGGCGGCGCCATGCCCCCACGGCCGTTGCCCAGCGCGGTTCCTAACGCGACGGCGGGACACCTCACCGCGTCACCACCGCCGCCGGCCCCAGCTCCCAGGCCCGACCCGCAGCACGGATGGCCACCGCCGTTGCCGCGCCGGGCCAGGCGAGCTCGCGGCGGTCGCGAAAGCTGACTTCCACGGTTTGCCACTGGCTGTCGATGAGGGCCTGCACGACCCACCAGCGACCGAAGGCTTCCCAGCGCGGGTCGCCGAACCCCCAGCGCAGACCTTGGCCGCCGGCGGTCTTTTCCACCAGCGGTGCCGGCAGGGTGACGTTGCTCAGCCAGGGGCTCGCCGGCAGCAGGGCGTGCACGTTGTAGGCACGTTCGCGGGTGAGCGCGCCGAGTCTGCCCAAGTTCTTGTCGAGCGCGTTGAAGTTCCAGTGAAAGTGCCCCGGCGGCATCACCCGCCCGCGCTCGCGCAGCACGCTGATCTGCCGCAAAATCTCGCCGGCATTGCGGTCGTCGCCGACCTTGCTGCTGTTCATGCCCGGCCAGATGTGCCGCCCCTGGGTGTTCTGCGCCAGCCACCAGTCGTAATAGGTGGTGAAGCCGAGCTTGGGCCGGTCGATCGTCCAGTACAACTGCGGCGTCAGGTAGTCGACCCAACCCTGCTGCAGCCACTTGCGACTGTCGGCCGCCAGGTCCTCGTAGGGATCGAGCCCGCCGCCGGTGCCTTCGGGATGGTTGGGCCGCCACAGTCCAAACGGGCTGATGCCGAACTTCAGGGTCGGTTTGATCCGGCGCAGGCCGCGATGCACGGAATAGACGACCTCGTCGATGTTCTGGCGTCGCCAAGCCGTCAACTCCAGGCCACCACCGGCGGCCCGATAGGCGGCGAACTGGGCGGCATCGTCGAACGGCACGGATTTTTTGTCCGGCCCCGGCACCGGGTAGGGATAAAAATAATCGTCGAGGTGGATGCCATCGACGTCATAGCGCGCGGCCACATCGAGCATGACCTGCACCGCCCGCTCGCGCACCTCGCGCACGCCCGGGTTCATCCACCAGTCGCGACCGTACTTCACCGTCCACTGCGGATGCGTGACCCGGATGTGGTTGCCACCCGGCGCATGGCGGTCGCCGGCAAGCGCGCGGAAGGGGTTGAACCAGGCATGCAGCTCGATGCCATGGCGGTGCGCCTCGGTCACTGCAAAGGCCAGCGGATCCCACTTGGGCGAGGGCGCCACGCCCATGCGCCCGGTGAGGAAGGGCGACCACGGTTCGAGGGCCGACTCATAGAGGGCGTCGCCGGCCGGGCGCACCTGGAAGATGAGGCAGTTCAGGCCCTGATCGTGGGCGGCGGCGATGAGCCGGCGCAACTGCTCCTGCTGGCGCGCCACGGGCAGGCCGGGCTCGCTCGGCCAGTTGATGCAGTGCACCGTCGCCAGCCAGGACCCGCGCAGTTCGCGCGCCGGCAGCGGCACCGCCGCCGGTTCGGCCGCCGTGAGCGGGGAGCCGGCAACGCAGCAGAGCAGGGCAAGAAAGCGCATGTCGCCACGCAACGAGTGGGCGCAGCTTCTGTCAAATAAGACATATTCTTATGATCGAAGAGAATTCTTTGTCAGATTTTCTTGTGCATCTAGGTCTGGTGTGAGATGCTTCTGGGAGAATTCATTAAATCGAATTCGTGAAACCGGAGATCCGTCATGCATGCGTCCCGACTTGTTTCCTCCCCGGGTTTGGAATGGCTGCGCCGCCTGAGTCGCCGCGCCTGGTGGTTGCACGCCCTGCTCATCGGCCAGTTGGCCCTGCTGCCCTGTCCCCTCTCCCGCGGGGTCTGGGTGGAGGTGGACACCGATGGCGACGGCCTGGTGGACTCCGGCTATGAGGACGGCGTTTCCGAGGGCCTCACGGAGGAGGCGCAAGCGGTTGCCGAGCCGGATGCCGATGGCGACGGCTTGAGCGACGCCGAAGAGGTCGCACTGGGCAGCGATCCGCACAATCCGGACAGCGATTACGATGGCCTGACCGATGCGGACGAGGTGCGGCTGAGTGGCACGAGCCCGTTGTTGGCCGACAGCGATGGCGATGGCATCACCGATTACAATGCGTTTTACGGCAACGCCGCGGTGGACACTCTCTGGGCCGGCGAGGGTGCGACCGCCTACGACTGGGATGGCGACGGCCTGCATGACCCGGTGGACCCGGATCCGTACTCGGCGCAAAACATCGGCGACGCCGATGGGGATCACGTGCCGGACCCTGAGGATTCGCACCCGCTCGACCCGATGCTCTGGTGCGACAGCAATGGCAACGGCGTCAATGATGATGCCGAGGTGGACGGCGCCGACTTCGATGGCGACGGGGTTTCGGACGCGACCGATTCCCATCCTGCGGATCCGAACCTGGACAACGACTGGAACGACAACGGCGTCGATGATGAACACGAGGATGGGGATGGCGACGGGGTGAGCAACCTCCAGGACTCGCATCCCAACTCCAACAGCCTGTGGTGCGATTGGAACGGCAACGGGGTCAACGATGATGCCGAAGCCGCCGTCGCGGCGGGCCATGCCATCTCCGGCAGTGTGGAGGAGTCGTCAGGCGTGGAGACCGCCCACAGCGGCATGCAGGACCAGGATGGCGACGGTTATGCGGACGAGCGTGATTCGCATCCCGCAGACCCCGCCCTGTGGAACGATCACAACGGCAACGGTCGCAATGACGATGAGGAAGCACCGCCGGACACGGACCGCGACGGTATCCCCGATGCCTTGGACGCCGTTCCGGCGGATCATGACAACGACGGTCTCACCGACACCGAGGAGTGGACGCTGGGCACGAATCCCGCCGAGGCGGACAGCGACGGCGATGGCCTCAGCGACGGCGAGGAAGTCTATGCCGGCACGGACCCATGGAGTGTCGACACGGATGGGGATGGCTTGACCGACAGCGAGGAATTGTTCGCCTACCACACCGATCCCCTCGAACCCACGGCCATAGCTCCACCCGAAACCGCGACCCCTTCAGAAGCGGAATCGATGCCTGCCAGCGAATCCGCAGTGTTGAGGGTGTCGCATCTGGTTCCCGATCCGGGCTCGGAGACCGGTCAACGCCGCGTGGAACATCCCGATGGCGGCAGTTTGGCCTTCCCCAGCAAAAGCGCGCTGAAGAGCAAGGCGGATCTGACCAAGACGCTGACGGTGACAAACGGCAGCGCCACCACGCTCAGCGGCCTGAGCGCCAGCCTGTCGGGTCCGGACGCCGCGCACTTCCGGCTGGGCAGCCTGGCCAACACCGATCTCGCGCCGGGTGCCGAGCGCCCGTTGGCAGTGACCTTTTTGGCGCCGACACCCACCACTGACGCACGCAGCGCCACGCTGACCCTTCACGGCGGCGAGCCGGCTGCGCCGCTCTTTGTCCTGAACCTGCGCAGCGTCGTCAGCAGCGGTCTGTGGACCACCCACGATGACTACTTCTTTGCCGATTACACCGACTCGGACGGGGATGGCATTCCGGATCTGGTCGAGGCCATGTACGCGCCGTTGGAGGTCACCGCCAGCGGCGATCTCGACGGCGATGGCACCAGCAATCTGGATCAGTATCTGGCGGGCCGGGATTTGCGCGACCGCGCCAAAAGCACGGACATCGATGGCGACGGCCTCACCAATGCGACCGAGGACGCCTGGAGTGCCGCCTACCCGGGCAAGCTCAACAAGTATTACTTCGCCGATGCCTACGCAGATCCCGACGGCGACGGCTTGCTGACGATTGAGGAATTGAACTGCCTGTGGGGGAGCGACAAGGATCCGCAGGCGGTGGCCACGCATCCCTTTGTGGCCGGCAGTCCACCTCCCAGTGCCAGCAAGACCGCCACCTACAAAACGACCAGCCGCAAGCCGCCCAAGACGGCGCCGGCGAGTGCCGCCGGCGAGACGGCATCCGGGCCACTGGCTGCCCGCGCCGGCCTTCATGCCGCTTGGATGAACGATGGCCAACTGCGCCGCGCCTGTCGTGAAACCGCGCACGCCAACGGTGGCAAACTGCCAGCGGACTTTTTCACCCCCGAATGCGTGGTGCACGCCGCCACCGCCACCTTGCAAAAAACCCAGGGCTCCGACCACCTGCCGCGCGGTTACCTGCTCTGGCTGGGTCGGCAAAGCCCGGCCATCACGTTGCCTGCCCCCGCACCCGCCATGCCTGACAGCGAGGCGGTGCAAAGCCAGTTGCACGGCCTGTGTTTGCCGGATGCGTCAGACGCGGATGACGACGCCATGCCCACGGCCTGGGAGGCTGCCTATGATCTCAACTGGAGGTCGGCCGCCGACAGCCACCTACGGCACGCGATCGAGACTCTGGATCAGCGGCTCGCCAGCAATGCCGTCGATCTCATACATACTGCCGAACAGGAGGCGGTCGCCGAGGTCCGCAATCGGCTGCTGGCCGCCCAAACGGCCTGGCCCGCCATCACCTACCCGGCCACGCTGCAGGACCAGACCCAAACCGTTCAAAGCCACTTGGTCCCCGTTTACGCTGTCGACGAGGTCAAATTCCCGCCTTCCCTTAGCGCGGCCGCGGCGGCGGATGCGACACGTCGCTCGGCCTGGATTACCAAGTTCACCGCCGCCCTCCACTGGCAGATGCTCGCCAGCTTCGATCCCGATCACGACGGCCTCATGAATCAGGACGAATATCAGCAGGGGCTCAGCCCGCATCTGCCCGATTACGAGGCCACTGGCGAGCGTGACAGCGATGGCGATGGCTTCATCGACGCGATCGAGCTGGCCACGGGCACCGATCATCTCGATGCCAGGAAAAGACCCGTCTATGCCATCGACCTCCTGACGCCTGTCAAAGAACGCATCGGCACCACCCTGCAGCCGTTGACCGTGCCCGTGCAAACAGGGTTGCGCGGTCCCACGGGTCTCTGGCCACTCGCCGCCCAAAGCCTGACCGTCAGCGCGCCGGACACGCAGTGCCTGCTGGCCTGGGGACAGGACCACGCCGCTGTGGATTGGCATCCCAAGACCGTGCCCGTTGGCGTGACCAATGACCAGGGCCGGATCACACTGCACGTCCACCCCGGCTGGAAAAAGGGCGGCCTGCGTCTGACCTTCAGATCCACCCCCGGTGCCGGCCTGCCCGCAGGTCTCAAACCGGTCAGAGTCATCTGCGACCTGAAACTCATCGCACCCTCGGAGGACAGCGACACCGACGGCTTGCCCGATGCCTGGGAGGCCCGCCGCGCCCAGGGCCCCGGCGATCCAGCGCACTCGCTAAGCAATGCCAGCGCGCTCGACGCCGAGGCAGGGCCGCAGCACTTCGGTTACCATCCGTCGACACCGGCAGAACGGTTGCCTGAGGTCGCACGCGATATTCTCGCTACGCTCCAGGAGAATATCAATGAATATGGCTACCTTCCTGAATATCCCGTCACTTCAGCCGCACACACGGCTTTAGCAATACCAACCACCGCTCAAGCCATTGCAACCGCAACTCACAAGATCCTCGCCCTAATTGACCCGGATCACGACGGCTGGAGCAACCGCGTGGAAATGGGAAACGGTACCCATCCACGTGTGCCGGACAACCCAGCCACGGCGGAACGGGACAGCGATGGGGATGGCTGGACCAACAAGGAGGAAATCCAGTTCGAGAGCAATCCCTTCAGTCGTGCTAGCAAACCCTCGCTCAACGTCGACCAGGACGGAGATGGTCTCACACTTGCCCAAGAGCGTGAATTGGGCACCGACCCTGGCCGGCGTGACACGGATGGTGATGGCCTCAACGATGGTTGGGAGCAGAAGCATGGCCTCGATCCATTGGGGTTTGATGATCTGAACGCTGATCCCGACGGTGACGGATTGACCAACTGGCAGGAGGAACGCCTCGGAACCAATCCAAACATCCAAGACACCGACGGCGACGGTGACAGCGACCTCGCCGAGGACAACGCAGGCAGCAGCCCAGTTGATTCAAAGAGCACGGTGAACAACCCTGGCGGCATCGCCAACGGCGCGGCAGCGGATGCCCCGACAGAGCAAACCCTTAGCTATCTGAATGCACTTGGACCGTTGGTCCCAGTCACCGTGACCCTGGGCGATTGGAGCGGAAGCTATTCGGAAGCCTATCGTGCCCGATTTCATCCGCTAGAAGGGGATGACAGGCCAGACCAAACGATATCAAACACCAACTACGGCCTCGTCCAAAATGGCACAGTGAGCCTGCGCAAGGGCGCCAAGTATCGCGTGACTTTGGAGCATATTGCATCAACGCAGAGCCGTCCGGATTTTGATTATCAGTTTGACATCGGGTCGGCAGAGATTCTATTTCATGATCCCGATGGGATAACGGGCATGCATTCGGACATCTCGCAATATACGGTGCCGTTGCCCCAGGCGAATTTCCGTGCGAAGGGTAAATCTGCAACACTTTGGATTCCCTGGTTGAGTTCAGCCACGGTGTCGGATGTGCCCAACACTCGCCAGCGTACCAAGTTGGGAGTCGGTGAAGAGGTTTGGATTCTGGCGAGGCCTGCGGATGCCTGGAACAGCATGTCATTTGCCACCACCAACCAGAGCAGCATCCGTGCGCTGAGCGTGGGGCAGGGCATCTACCTGCTCAGAGCCGGTGAGCGTGCCGGCAGGGCGACTGTGACAGCGACCTCGAATCTTGGCGACCAGACAAGAACCTTTGCCATCGTTGAGCCAGCCGGGGAAAAGGCCGTGAAAGTCCGCGACCTGGACTACCCGGAGCTGAGCCAAGGTGCGGGAATGAAATTGGAAGTCACGGTGCAGCCGACGGATGTGTCCTTTTACAACATCCAAATGAGAGAGGTGGATCAGGGAACTGAAGGGGTCACAGGAATCTTTACGGGAATGAATCCTGGGAGGCTGGTGCATCAGGTAACCCCCAACTGGATCAGCCTGAACAAGGACAACCTGTGGAGCGACAAGGCGGAGTTTTATGGCTTTCCTCGGCACGAGTGGGGAAATGGCAAGTTTGAATGGAATATCGGTGTGGAATGGCGAGTTCGTGGCGGCAGTGGCGAAATCAATACGTTGCCAACAAACCGCCGCCAAGTGCACACGATCGTGGACACTACAGGCAGTAGCAAGGTCACCAAGAGCATCGGCGCGCAGACGCCTGTGCCCGAGGTCGAGAGAAATCTTCTCCCCATCGACCTGGCCATCGACGCCAACCGCGATGGCACCATCACGCAGGGAGAAACGGCGTCAGAGGACAAGCCGTTCAGGTTTTGGCTTAATGATGACCATGATATTGAACACAGTTTGGATATGGATGGCATAACGGCGGGAATCGGGCAGGAAGATATTTTCGATGGAAACAAGGATGGTGACGACAGCCGGATCAAATGCGCACGCGATCTCGAAGATTTCTCCCGCCTTCATATGGATGTCTCCTCATTCATCCAGCAGCTCAAGAGCGGTGAAATCTCGGTGGGACTCAGGTTCACTGAAGTCACAGGGGCACCTGCAATCAAAGTCTTCCGTGCCCAAGAATCGGATGGAGGCATGAGGTTCCTACTCAAACATACAATCAGCGAGGCCCAAATCGCAGAGGCCAGGTATAATACCAGTCTCGGCACCGTAACTGAATCGAACCATTTCATACTCCCCCAGGATTTCTGGTCGGACGGCACAGGAAAGGCACACTTCATTTTTGAAGCAGTCGGTGAGGGCGAGGGCAATCTTCAGATCGCCCTATACAAAAACTCTCAGCACATGGGTAACGCCGCTTCGGTTTGGATGGATCTGGTTCCGATCAAAAAAATGTACGAACGCTGGAATGCGGGCGAGGTCACTGTATCAGGAGTCCACTCGGATGTGTGGCCAAAGAGGACGGCAGACCTGGACTCCGATAGTTCCGAGCCATCTGGAAATCCCACCGCAGACGCCGAAAAGGATTTCATTCTCTTTGTTCACGGCTGGAACATGACGCAGCAGGAAAAACGTTCGTTTGCAGAGACAGCCTACAAACGGCTTTGGCAGATCGGCTACAAAGGACGGTTCGGCTCGTTTTTCTGGCCTACATTCTACGCCACCACCATTTTCGAGAAGATCGACCCTCGAAACTTCGACGGAAGTGAGCATCGAGCCTGGGAGTCGTCAGACGCTCTGCTTGGCCTCATGACTAAGCTCAACCAAAAGTATCCGGGGCGGTTGCATGTGATTGCCCACAGCATGGGAAATGTGGTCACATCTGAGGCATTACACAAAGCGTCAGGAATCGTGGCGAAAAACTATATCTCCAGTCAGGCCGCATTGGCTGCGGACCTGTTCAAGCTCAACCCCGACGTCACTTCTCAATGGGCAACGGTGCTGGCGCACACATTCACCGGCTATGGTATCGCGGTTCCTGGTGCTAGGCCTGTCTCAACACCGAATGTTTACTCCTACTATTACACCAACGGGCGAGATGAGGCCTACCGCAGGCAACAGTATCCTGAAATGGGGGAGCCTTTTATGCAGGGCGTTGGGGGAGCGGAGAAGTGGCACAACTTCCTGAATCCATACGATTGGGCTCTTGGTGCGTGGATTTACAATCAATCACAGAAGCCCAATGGGAATGGGATGCTGCCGGGTAACGATTACGAGTATGCGCCCGTCTTCGGTGGAACATGGGGTTTCAAGAAGTCAAATTTTGGGATAAACAATGACCGATATCTTTACACGCCTGAAGACACATATGAAATCTTCTGTTACTGCGCCCAAGCTCGTAGCAATGCCACGGGCCGCCAGTCGGGCGTGGGTGGTCCATTTACGGCGCAGGTAAATTTCGCTGCATTTGACGACAAGCATCCTGGGCACTCAGCCCAGTTTCTTTATTCAATCGCTCGACGTTGGGACTATTGGGACGAAGTCTTGAAGTCATGCGTCATACAACATATGAAAAACTTGAATCGGGAACCATGAAAAAGCGAACTCTCACCCTCACTGCTACAGCGGCTTGTGCGGTGCTTGTCTGCGTTGCAATTAGACAGTGTGGCTTGCCCAAGCTGACTAATACAAGGAACGCGACTGGCAAGCCCGCATCTACCCAGTCGGACGGGCAAACGCAAGTGTCAGTCGGCGGACAAAAATCGCAGCAATCGCTACCACGCCCTCAAACACCCGAAGACATCTTAAAGCGGCACAACGCAGGGGCGTCAGGCTTTGATAGCAAAGTGCGGTTTTGGGGTAAGGTGCTGGATCAAGACGGACATCCTGTTGAGGGAGTCAGCATTCGGGCCTCAGTGACGACACTGCGGATGATCAAAACGGAGAACGGTTACCGAGAGTTTGAGCTTATGGACACTCAATCACAATCGGATGGCACGTTCATGTTTGATGGAGCAGAAGGGTTTTCATTGACCATCGAGAAGATTGCCAAAATGGGTTATGTGCTGCCATCGGCTTATCAGGAAGCCATGCGCTTCCCAGAGGACTTCAAATATCGCTTCACGTACAACTCAATGGGCGGTCCAGATCGAATTTTCTGTCCAGATCCGTCCTCGCCATTTGTCTTTCGGCTTTGGAAGCTACGCAACCCTGAGCCATTGTTCATGGAGGGCAGTTGGGCGGGCTTTAGAGGGCCAACATTTCAAATCGACGGAGAGTGGCGTAAACTCTCAATGGCCTTTGAACCTGGGGGCAAAAGGCATCCACCAGATATCTCAATCGAAGTAACTTCTGTCGGCACACAACAGTCCCCTCAGTGGGAAGTCACTGTGGCAGTAATTGAAGATGATGGAGGTGTCGTCAAGGCCGATCCGGATGACGCATTCATGTTCGAAGCGCCAGCGGCAGGTTATCAGCGTGTCCAGAAGTTCCGATACGGTCGCGATAGCGCTGAACAATATGATGAAGGAACGCCAGTTCGCTTCTTTGTTCGGAGTAAGAAGGGACGCTGGCATTCTGCTGTCGATACGATTTTTTACCCCCCTGACGCCAATGGACAGATCGTTACAAAGTGGCGCAACTGGCTCAACCCTAACGGCAGTCGCAACCTCGAACATGATTCCGCCAATCCTATACTTGTTCAAGACTTATAGGTGAGCAATCGTGCCATGAAAAAAGTCCGGTTGCTGACGACTGCTGCCATCTTCGTCGTTGTAAGCGCCTCCGTGGCGCTGTGGATGATGAGGGGGGGAAATCAATTCATCGCATCAGCAGTCCGCACAATTGAGGCGGTTTCCAATTCCACCTCGGTGAGCCATGACAGGTCGGCCATGGAAAAGGATCGAGCAGAGCGCATGCGGGAATGGCTCAATGCGGCGAATGTTGACATTACCTTTTGGGGAAAAGTAGCTGACGAGAATGGAGCCGGAATGCCCGGAGCAGTCATCAAATATCGCATCCAGCGCGCAGGGCTTTTGCGGACAGATAACACGATAGCCGTGGATAATGCCGCGTCTTCTACAAGAAGTGAGGCAAATGGGTTGTTTAGCATCATGAACGCAAGAGGAACAAGTCTTTCGGTGGTTGAAATAACAAAAGAAGGATACAAGATCGTCTCCGGCCAAAAAAATACGTTCGGCTACTTTGGAGCGCCTGATATTCACAATCCGAAGCGGGAATCGCCGCAGGTCTTCACAATGATATCAAATGACAAGCGAGGTGACGTCGGTATCCTTAGCGCGAAATTTCGACTCCCTTGGAATGGAGAGGCTGTTCGAATCGATCTCAATAGCGGCAACCCGACGCCTTCTGGGGAACTGGTTATCACCGCAAACCGCACTGCTTCAACGGGTCGCTTTGGCTGGAGCCTCATTCTTGCGATAGACGGAGGCGAGCTCAAAGAAGCGGAAGCTGGGAAAGCTCTCATCGCACCTGAAGGCGGCTACAGTTCGGTTTGGCAGTGTCGCTATGAGCCTGATGCGAATCCATGGCGGTTTGCTCGTGACGTCAATGTCTATTACAAACTCAATGGTGTGTTTGGAAGGATGGAATTGCAAATTTACGCAGATGCTGGACCTGACGATGTGAGTATCCACTTCACGAGGTTTGTTAACAACAGTGGTGGACGAAACACAGATGCGCAGCCATGATAACAAGGAATGGAATTATTATCCTATCATTGTTTGCGCTGATCCTGATGTGTCTGCTTATCGCAGCACTACTACGTCGTTGTCACTCCAACTCCCCTGAGTTGCCAACCGACAGGACCAATCCATCATTCGAAGCAGCCATCCAAACTGACGTTCCACAGGCGGGGGCCAAAACGTCGGGCGCCGCTTCAGTCTCTCCATCCGGCGCTCCCAGCGTGGCCGCAATCTTCTCTACGCCGATTGTGTTTTATGGGTCTGTCCGGACCCAGGACGGTGTTCCTGTTGCTGAAGCACAAGTCACAGCATCCGTTGCCGACAAATTCGGCGGAGGCAGTTCAAAGGTGACAACACAATCCGACAGCCAAGGGAACTTCTCGCTTTCCACAAGTGGCATGACCATCAGCGTTCGAGTCTCAAAGGAGGGCTACCTTTCCATTCCTGAGAAGACAGCGGATGCGCCGAGATCGACCGGAGCTTTTGACTATGGTGCGGATCTCGGGCAAGGAATCCACCAACCAGATCCTAAGGCACCGGTTATCTTCACGCTGTTCAAACCCCAAGCCAATGAGCCGCTCAATCGCATTCGTGAAAAAGAGACGGTGCTGCCGAGGAATGGCGAGCCTGTCAGAGTCTCGCTTGATGTTCCAGATCATTCGCTTGAACTCAAATGCTGGACCGATGACGCAAAGCAAGAGCGGGATGGCCGCTATGATTGGAAACTGGAAGTGGCAGTCGTCGGAGGTGGCATACAACGTCGAATGGACAGTTTTGATTTTACGGCCCCATCGGATGGATATGGACCCACTGAACTCGTTCAGATGCCGCGCACGCTGGAGCGACCAAAGTGGCAGGATGATTTTGAACAGTCGTACTGGGTCAAGTTTAACGACGGGCTTTTTGGCAGCATCAAAGTGAGAATGATTGCAGGCGGAGCCCATTATTCGATCGTGAGTGGCTACGTCAACCCAAAGCCGGGATCTCGGAATCTTGCCGTCATGCCATCGAAGTGGAAGTGATGCGGCCTGCGGCGCCGTGGGCCTCTTCGAGCGCTTCCCAATGGTCGTAGCTTCGCCCATGCCAGCCGGCGAGGCGTTCTATCTGCTCCCGTCCCTTTAGCAAAGGGAAGGTTCAGCCTTTCGTGGCATGCGAATTGACTCGCTCGCTTCGATCATAAGCAGGATGTCGGTTGGCGTGCGGTGGTGGAGCGGCAGCGGTGCCAATCAGCCTTGGAACCACGAAGGACACGAATTTCACGAAGGAAGAGGGTGAGGGTTTCTTGGCCACAAAAGAGCGCAAGGTGCACAAAGATTCCGGCAGAGCACCTTTTGCGATCTCTGCGTGCCTTTGCGGCAAGTCTCTGGGCCATGCGGCCAGCGATGACGGCAATCGGAACCTGAAATGAGGTCTTTCGCGGCTTAACAGTCCGGACCGAAGAGTCTCTTCGTGGCCTTTTGGAATTCTGGTCTGGTATTCATCAGCGTCGGGTTAGCGTCTCATTAGCGGTTCAAATCAGACGGAACCACGAAGGAACATGAAGATCACGAAGGGAAAACGGCTGGATGGAGGCGGCGCAAGCGGCTCAGAACAGGGAAGGGGCGTTGCTTCCCTGTCGCCTTTTGTCTTGGCGCTGGCGTACCTTGCAAGGGAGGCTAGGGTTTCCGCTCGCATGAAGGTTGTCTCGATCCGCTCACTTGGCCTGGCCGTCGCCGCACTGGCGCTGGCGGGCTGCGCATCGTCGGACGCCAAGCCGGAGCCTGACTCGCAGGCGGCGGCTGAGGCTGCGGCGGGGAGAGAAGCCGAGGCGCCGGGGGCGGCGGACCTGGCGTTTTTGCTGAGCATGAGCTTCGAGGAGGCGAAGTCGCTCAGTGGCGACAGCCTGGACCTGGGCTTTTTTGGCCGGGTGGCGGCGGAGAAGATCGAGGTGCTGAAGACGGATCGCGACGGCCGGCCGCGCAAGGTGCGGGCAGTCGGCAAGGTCTTCCTCGAGCACGGAGCCGGCGAGCCGGCGCGGGTGCTCTGCCAGGAGGCCCTGCTCAATGGCGACGAGGCCATCCTGCGCGGCCGGCCGGTGCTGCAGCGCGGCGGCAGCATCCTGGAGGGACTCGACGAGCGGACGGTGTTTTATTTGCTCGGTCAGCGCCTGCGGGTCATCGGCCTGCATCGGGTGACGGTACCGGAAATGCCGCCTCTGCTGTCGCCGGGGCCGCTGGATCCGCTGGGGCCGGTGGTGTCGCCGCGCCTGCCGGATTTCCGGCCCTGGGCGAGCGGGCCGAACCCACTGCTGCCGGCGCTCGACGAGAATGCGGTGCCGGCCGGGGTGCGGGCGGAGATGCAGCGCGCTGCGGAATCGGAATCCCTGCTCCAGCAGCAGCGCGGGGTGTGGATGCGCGAACCCGCAGCGGAACCGGCGCCGTGGGTGAAGCCGGAGGGCGGGGAGTAGGGAGTGGGGAGTGTTTGGTGTTTAGTGTTTGGTTGGTGCTGTCGGGGGTTCGTTGAAGCAGTGACTTGGGTCGCCACAGAGAGGCACGGAGAAGCACAGAGTCCATGCTCTGCGCTCTTTCCGGCCCGCGTGAGACCTCGTCAGAACTGCTCGAGCAGGTACTTGATCAGGTCGGTGCTGGTGACGATGCCGCAGAGTTTGTGGCCGTTGACGACGGGCACGGAGTGGAACTCGCCGCGGGCGAGCACCTCGGCGGCCTCGCGGACGCTGGCGGTGTCGGGCAGGGTGACGGGACTTTTCTGCATGATCTGCTCGATCGTCAGGGTGTGATCGAGGGTGGCATCGACTGCGCGTTCATCGGTGTTGAAGGCATCGCCAAAGCTGACGCGCAGGATGTCGCTCCAAGAGATGATGCCGAGCAGTTGGTCGCCGCTGACGACGGGGATGTGGTGGACGCCGTGTTCGCGGACGAGGTGGCGGACCTTGGAGACGGGGTCGCCGTGGTGGACGGTGACCAGGTGATGGCTCATGATGCTGGTGACGGGGTCGTGGCGTTTCATGGTGGGAAGTGCCTCACCC
>JAEYYS010000009.1 GCA_023428335.1 Verrucomicrobiota bacterium
GTGCAGGCCGAACACCGCCGCCGGGCGCGGGTTTTCCATCGCGCCCTCGGCCACCATGAGCTTGGCGCCCCAGTCGCCCTGATAGCTGCTGGGCATGCCCTCCTCGGCGGGTTGGAACAAGAACTTCACCGTGCCGCGCACCTGGTCGCGGTGCCGGCTGAGCAGTTCGGCGACGCCGAGCGCCACCGTCGTGTGGATGTCGTGACCGCAGGCGTGCATGACGCCGGGGTTGCGCGAGCGCCAGGCGGTGGCGCGCAGTTCCTTGATCGGCAGGGCATCCATGTCCGCGCGCACGGCCACGCAGGGCTCGTCCTGCGCGCCCTTGAGCAGGGCGACGATGCCATGCTTGGCGACCCCGGTTGTCACTTCCAGACCGAGGCCGCGCAGGCGTTC
The DNA here is from genome assembly GCA_023428335.1 of Verrucomicrobiota bacterium. Taxonomy (GTDB): domain Bacteria; phylum Verrucomicrobiota; class Verrucomicrobiia; order Verrucomicrobiales; family Verrucomicrobiaceae; genus Prosthecobacter. The sequence goes on from JAEYYS010000009.1 coordinate 394, forward strand.
GGCGACGTAGGCCGCGGTCTTTTCCTCCTCGTTCGACAGCTCGGGATGCGCATGCAGGTGGCGGCGCGTTTCGACGAGCTGCGGAAACATCGCCTCGATGTCGCGGGCAAAGCTGTCGTCGCGCGGGGTCCGTGATTCCTGGGCGGTGGCGCTGGAGGCGAGGAGGGAGAACAGGAGCAGGCGGTGCATGGTCACAGGCTAGGAAAAGCTGCGGCGGCCGGCAAGCCGTGTTGTTCGTCCGCCACCGCTTTTTTCGCGGGCAGCGCGCTGCAAGTTGACCGTCGGCGCAAGCGTTACCGGCGCATGTCCCCGCAGTTTTGCTCCGTCTCACGCCGCCACTTCCTGGCGGGCGCCGGGGTCGGTCTTGGCTCGGCGGCCCTCGGCTCGCTGCTGGCCAACGATCTGCCTGCGACCGCCTCCGGGGGCATGATCGCCGGACCACATTTTGCGCCGAAGGCGAAGCGGGTGATCTACCTGCACATGATCGGCGCGCCCTCGCACCTCGATCTGTTCGACGACAAGCCGGTGCTGCGGAAGCACGACGGCGAGAAATGTCCCGAGGACCTGCTCAAGGGCCGGCGCTTCGCCTTCATCGGTGGTGAGATGGCGCTGGCGGGATCCTCCTACCGGTTTCAAAAGCACGGTCGCAGCGGCGCCGAATTCTCCGAGCTGCTGCCGCATCTGGCGGGCGTAGCCGACGACCTCTGCATCCTCAGGGGCATGCACACGAACGAGATCAACCACGCGCCGGCGCAGATGTTTCTGCACACCGGTTTTGGTCAGGGAGGTCGCCCCAGCCTCGGCGCCTGGACGACCTACGGCCTCGGTGCCGACAATCAGGATCTGCCGGCCTACGTGGTCCTGCTGTCGGGTCCGCCCGGCGGTGCCGGAACGTCCCTCTGGGGCACCGGCTTCCTGCCCAGCCGCTACCAGGGCGTGCAGTTCCGCGGCAGCGGTGAACCGGTGCTTTTCCTCAACAATCCCGAGGGTCACAGCCGCCAGGACCGCCGCCAGGTGCTCGACGCGGTGCGCAGCCTCAACGAGGAGCGACTCGGCCTCGTCGGCGATCCCGAAATCGCCACCCGCATCAGCCAGTATGAAATGGCCTACCGCATGCAGGCCAGCGTGCCGGAGCTGATGGACATCGCCGGTGAATCGAAGGCAACCCTTGCCATGTATGGAGCCGAACCGGGGCGCGCCTCCTTCGCCAACAACTGCCTGCTCGCGCGTCGCCTCGTCGAGCGCGGCGTGCGCATGGTCCAGCTCTACGACTCCGACTGGGACCACCATGGCAACCTCGACAAGCGCCTGCGCGCCAAGACGCGCGATGTCGATCAGCCGATGGCCGCACTGGTGCGCGACCTCAAGCAGCGCGGCCTGCTCGAGGACACGCTCGTCATCTGGGGCAGCGAGTTCGGTCGCACGCCGCTGCGCCAGGGCATCGACGGCTCGGGTGCCAAAACCTCCCCGGGACGCGACCACCACAAGGATGCCTTCACGGTCTGGATGGCCGGCGGTGGCGTCAAGGCGGGCATCACCCACGGCAAGACCGACGAGTTCGGTTTCAGCGTCGTCGAGGGCGGCGTGCACGTGCACGACCTCAACGCCACCGTTCTGCACCTCATGGGCCTCGACCATGAGCGCCTGACCTTCCGCTATCAGGGGCGCGATTTTCGTCTCACCGACGTGCACGGCGAGATTGTCCGGCCGATCCTGGCCTGAGCGGCGCCTCAGCGCCGCCGCCCGCCCGCCTGCTCGCGCTGCAGCCGTTCAAGGCCGGCTTGGATGAAGTCGATGTCGCGGGCGTGCGCTTCGGCATCCTCCAGGCTGATGAAGCCGTGGCTGAGCAGGTGCAGCAGGCTGTCGTCAATCGTGTGCATACCCTGGGCACCGCCAATCTGGATCAGGCTTGGCAACTGGTGCAGGCGCTGGTCGCGAATGCAGCCGCCAATGGCACTGTTGATGACCATCACCTCCGAGGCCATGACCCGGCCCTGGCCGTCGGGACGCCGGATCAGATGCTGGCAGATGACGCCGCGCAGGCAGTGGCTGAGCTGGGCGGCGACATACTCCTGCTGTTCCTTTGGATAGGAGTCGAGAATGCGGGTGATCGTGCTCGGCACATCGGTCGTGTGCAGGGTGCTGATGACCAGGTGTCCGGTCTCCGCCGCCGTGATCGCGGTGCGCATGGTCTCCAAATCGCGCAGCTCGCTGACCGTGATGACATCGACGTCCTGACGCAGGGCGCTCTTCATGGCGCGTGCGAAATCGTGGGTGTCAAAGCCGACCTGACGCTGGCGGATCAGGCTGGCGCCGTGATGGAAGACGAATTCGACGGGATCCTCGATGGTGACAATGTGGCAGGAGCGCGAGCGGGCGATGGCCTGGGTCATGCTGCACAGGGTCGTGGTCTTGCCGGAGTTGGAGACACCGGTCAACAGAATGAGTCCGTCGCGCAGCTCGCACAGCGACTGCACCGTTGGCCCGTGCCCGAGGTCGTGCAGCTCGGGGATGCGGTCGGGCACAAAGCGGAAGTTGCCCTCAATGCGGCCCATGCAGTAGCAGGCGTTGCCGCGGAAGCGGCCGAGGCCGTCGACCTCGAAGGCGAAGTCGAGCTCGAGTTCCTGTTCCAGCCGCGAGCGCTGGGCCTCCTTGAGCGCGCCGAGCACCAGCTCGCGGACATCCTGGG
>JAEYYS010000028.1 GCA_023428335.1 Verrucomicrobiota bacterium
GTCTTCAACACGCCGGCCTGCGCGGCGGTCGCCTGGGCGCGTGCCGCTTCGGCCGGGGCCTGGGCAGCCTTGCTCTGGTCCAGGCTGGCCTTGGCGGCCTCGGCAAGCTTTTGCGCCGCGGCCTTCAGGCCAGTGACGAGTTCGATCTCGCGCGCGGCATCGGCAACCGCGGCCTGGGCGCGTTTCAGGGCCTCGGCGGCGACCTTGGCAGCTTCATCGGCCTTGGTGAAGGCGGCGCGGGCGTCCTCAAGTTTTTTCGCCTGGGCGGCATCCGGTTTGGCGGGCGCAACCGCCGCTGCGGCCGGTGTTTCCAGCGCCTTGACGGCTGCCTCGGCCTGAGTCCTGGCCTGGGTCTTGGTTTCGGCGTCCTTCTGCTTGTCGGTCAGGCCCTTCTGCGCCGTGGCGGCAAGTTCCTGGCCCTTCTTCAGGCGCGCGTCGAGGTCGGTCACCTCCTTGGCGGTTTTCTGGACGCGCTCGGTCCACCAGGCGGTCTCCAGGGCGGCGCGTTCGACGGCAAAACCCGTTTCCGCCACGCGTCGTGCCGAGGTGGCATCGCCGCTGATCTCGCGCTGCAGTTTGCCGTCGCTCGTCTGCCAAAGCTTGAGCTTGCCGTCGGCACCGGCGGTGGCGAGCAGTTGACCGTCGGGGCTGAGGGCGAAGGCGCTGCGGGCGGCGCCGTGGGCGATGCGGCGAACGGGCTTGCCGGTTTTTGGATCGAGCAGGCTGACACCATCGGGGCCGTCGGCGGCGGCCTTGAACGCGGCGGCGGGGGGCGCCGGCGGCGAGGCTTCGGCGGGCGCGTCGGTGCGGCGCCAGAGTTTCACCTCGCGGTAGCTGCCGGTGGCAAGCAGCTTGCCGTCGGGACTGAAGGCGAGGGCCGGCACGATGTCGCGGTGGGCGACCCCGGGTTTGGAATACAACCCGGCCTTGAGCAGGGCGGGATCGGTGAGGCGGGTGACGAGGCTGCCGGTGGGCAGGTGGCGGATCGACACCTGATTGCCGCGGGCGGCGGCGGCGAACTGGCCGTCGGCGCTGACGGCCGTGGCGTAGATCGGCGCGAAGCCGGCCGGCAGCGGTTCCCAGGCGATGACACGCTCGGTCTTGCCCTGGTGATGGGCGCCTTCATCGAGCCACTGTTTGAGCAACGCGAGCTGGCCGCCGGTGAGGGGCACGGCGCTGACCTTGTTGTTCTTGGGCGGCATCTCCGAGTCCCATTCACCGGCTGCGGCTTGGTAGATGAGGCTCTTGGCGCCGTCGCCGCGCACGAGGCCGGGGCCGTTGTCGCCGCCCTTGAGCATGAGCTCGACGGTTTCCATGTTCAGCCCGCCCTTGGTCGTCGTCTTGTTGTGGCAGGGCAGGCAGTTGTCCTTGAGCAGGGGCAGCAGCTGCTTCTCGTACTCGACGGTCGCCGCGGCGAGCGGGCCGGGCAGAAGCAGGGCGAGCAGGAGGCGCGAACCCGCCTTCGGGCGAAGGCGCCTACGGGAGAGAGAAAACTTCATGGCGGGGGTCTACTGGACGCGCAGGCGCACGGGGTTGGAATAGGCGGCGAAGACCGCGTCCTTGGGCGGGTTTTTGGCGGCGACATCCTTGCCGGCCTTGTCGGCGGCGGCCCTGGCCTTGGCGGCGCCGGGTAGCTGCTGTTCGGCGGTTTTCACCGCCGCTTCCGCCGCGGGTCGCGCGGTGGGATCGGTGGCCTTCGCCAAGGCGGCACGGGCGGCCTCAAGCGTTTTCTTCGCCGCGGCCTGGGCGGCGACCGCCTGCTGTGCCGCCTGTTCCGCTGCGGCGACCTGGGCCGCGTTGCGGCGCACGGGTTGTTTGGCCGGGCCCTGCAGCAGGAATCCATGTTCCCCGGCGGCGAGACCGAGTGCCTTGGTGTCGAGCGTCAGTTTGCCTTCGCTGGCCTTGGCGGGAATGGTCACGGTGGGGGCCTTGGCGGGATCGCCGAGGCCGAGCAACTTGAAGGTTAGTGCCTCGGTGCAGGCGCTGTGGCGGTGGGCCTTGACGGGGATGTCGACCTTGGCGCCGGCCTTGGTCTCGACGACGGCGGGCAGCTCGATCCGCACCGGGGCGGGCTGATCGACGATGCCAAGCGCCGGCGGACCGCCGGTGTAGACCGACAGGTTTTCGCGGTTGGTGTCGCGCACGACCGCGTTCAAGTGCAGCGAGCGCAGGGACAGCGACAGGGTGACCGCGCCGGCCGGGGCGTCGGCGGCGACTTGGAAGGCGAGCCAGGCGGTGCGCTGGCCTTTGCCGGCAAAGCCCCCGAGGCAGGTCAGGCCGGGCGGCAGGCCGGCACAAGTCAGTTCCAGCGGTGGGCTTGAGGCGTTGCGCAGCGGCAGGGCCACTTCGATGACGCCGATGCCGCCGCGCCAGAGGTTTGCCGAACCGATTTCGTGCGGACCGACGGCGGCGGCGCGCGGCAGGGTGGCGAGCATGGCGAGCCCGCCTTCCGGGCCGGCGCGATCCAGAGGACGCACGCGCAGGCTGTAGGGATGGCGGCGACCGTTGGCGGCATTGAGGGGATCGCTGAGCGAGAGGCGAAAGACGCCGTCGGCCTTGGCTTCGAAGCTGTAGCTGGGATCGAGCAGCGGCACGCGCGCGACCGAGGGAGCTGGCACCAGTCCCGGCACATCGTTGACCTCGGCCTGGGCGGTCAGCGTTTCCGCGCCAGCCGCGTCCTTCTTGAGGTTTTCGACAAGCAGCACCGGGTCGGTGGGGAAGCCGGCGAGCGCCGATTCAATCTCGATGGCAAAGCGGTCGCCCTTCTTGAAAGCCAGGTCGAAGCGTCGCGCCTCGCCGTGGGCCGGGAACCAGCCGCCGTGGCTCTGGCCGAGCGCGAGCGCCGTGGCGGCCTCGGGCAGTGGCTGGGCCGGGTCCTCGGTTTCTTCGGGCACCGTCAGCGGTGGCAACGGACTGGCGGCAGCCAGTGCGGCCGCGGTGGGACCGGTGAGCCGTTCCAGGGGCGGCCCCTGGCGCACGCGCAGGCCGTCGATGACCTGGCCGCCGGGCAGGTTCCAGCCGTAGACCCGATCCTTGCCGGCCGCCCAAACCACGGGACCGGAGGTCAGGCACAGGCGGTAGCCATAGGGATCGCCCGCGCCGAACATGAGGTCGTGGATCTTCAGGCGGTAGCGACCGTCGGCGGGCAGGCGGGCATCGAGCAGGCCGTCGCGCAGGCGGGCGATCTCGCGGCCATTGGCGTCGTGCAGTGTGCCGCTGAGGCGGGTGCGCACGGCGAAGGCGGCGCCGTCGAAGACCGCGAGCAGGCGCTGGCCCTTTTTCCCGTCGAAGGCAAGCCAGTGCGGCGCGCTGCTCTTGAAGACCCCGTGCATGGCTTGATCGAGCGCCAGGTTTTGTGCGGTCTCAGGGGTCGTGTTGCTGCCGGACGATTCCACCACGGCTTGCGGACCGATCTGAAAGACGCGCGGGTTGGAGATGCCGTAGCTGCCGGTGACGCGCAGCTCGTAGGTGCCGGGGCGCAGGTTGGCGGGCAGGGACAGGCGGAGAGTGTTCGCCACCGGCTGGCCCTTGGCGTCGAGCTTGGGCTTGGCCACCACGACCGCGCCCGGATCGGGCGAAAGCAGCACGCCCGACAGGCCGGCGAGGTCGCTGCCCTTGACGGCGAGATCGAGCGTGTCGCCAGGGCGACCACCCAACGGGTGCATCGAGGTGAGGACCGGTGTCGGAAAAGAGGTCTGGGCGAGCGCCAGGATCGGAGTGAGGAAAACCAGCGGGAGCAGCTTCATGAGGGCACGAAATCGGGAAGGGGAGGGCAGGCCTCAGGCGTTGGCCAGCCGGGCCGTTGCACGCCAAGCCAGTCCTGCAGGCCAACTCAATGATTGAAGAGGAATTCCTTCGTGTTGAGCAGGGCCCAGAGAATGTCCTCAAACGCCTCGCGACGCGCGGCGAGGCGGGCATCGCCGGCCTTGCCCTCGCTCTTGCGACCGAGGTGGCCGAGGGCGAGTTGCAGTTCCTGCGGGTTGGGGTCGCGACTGAGGGCGATGTGGTAGAGGTCGCCGACCTTGTCGTCGTCCGGGCGCGGATCCTTGGCGAGGCGGTCGGCCCGGCCGTCGGCCCGTGCGAGCTGGGTTTGGATCTCCGAGGCGTTGAGCAGGTGCAGGCTCTGCGCCAGGCTGGCTTCCTGGGTGCGCTCGCACTCGCAGGCCGAGGCGGAGTCGGGCCGGCCGAAGACGGTCAGGAAGTAGGTCGTCTGATTGTAGCTGTTGTCGGGCAGGGCGACCGCGCGGGTGCCGGGTGCCTGACCGGCGAACTGGCTTTCGGCGGCGAGCAGGGTGTTGACCGCGTCGTAGAGCACCTCGGCGGTGAGGCGCTTCGGGTAGTAGCGACTGAAGTTTTGGCGGTCCTTGGCGTTGTGCTCGTTGGGCACCGCGCTGAGCTGGTAGGTGGTCGAGGTCGTGATCGTGCGGATGAGTCGCTTCAGGTCGTAGCCGTGGGCGGTGAAATCCTGAGCGAGCGCCTGCAGCAGCTCCGGGTTCACCGGCGGATTGGTCTCGCGCATGTCGTCCTCGGGTTCGACGAGGCCGCGGTTGAAGAAGTGCTTCCAGTAGCGGTTGACCAGGGTGTGGGCGAAGAACGGATTGTCCTTCGCGCTCATCCAGTCGGCCAGGGCCAGGCGCGGATCCTGTTCGGGCTTCAGCTGCAAACGCTCGGCACCGAGGCGGGTCGGCTGCACCGGCAGCTTGGTGCGGATGTTGGTCATCTGGGCGGTGCCGCGCTTGTGATACACGAGCTCCTCATAGCGGTCGCCAGCGGGCTTGCGCGCGACGTTGGCGAAGAAGGCGGCGAGACCGTAGTAGTCCTCCTGGCTCCACTTTTCGAAGGGGTGATGGTGGCACTGGGCGCACTGCATGCGCGTGCCGAGGAAGAGCTGGGCGACGTCCTCCATCTGCTGCTTCGGATCCTTGACCTGGCGGTACCAGGCGACCGGCGGATGCTGGTCGAGCGTGCCCGAGGCGGCGACGACCTGACGGGCGAACTGGTCGAAGGGCAGGTTGTCGGCCATGGCGTCGCGGATCCAGGACCAGAACAGGTAGCTGCCGCGCGCATAGAGCGGCTGGGTGCGCTGGTTGCGCAGCAGGGCGCTCCACTTGTTGGCGAAGTACTCGGCATACTCGGCCGAATCGAGCAGGGCGTCGACCTTGGCCGCCCGCTTGCCGGGATCGCGGGCGGCGAGGAAGTCCTTCATCTCGGCGACGGTTGGCAGGCGGCCGGTGAGGTCGAGGGTGAGGCGGCGCAGGAAGGTGGCGTCGTCGGCCACGGGCGAGGGCGGGATGCCGATGGTCTGCAGCTTGGCGAAGACGTGGCGGTCGACGAAGTTCGACTCGGGCGGCAGGCTTTCCACCGGCGCGCCGAGCGGCACCGTGGCGCGGAAGGTGGCGACCTTGCCTTGGTAGCGAACCATGACGGCGACATCGCCGGGAAGGTCGAGCAGGCGCACCTCGCCGGTCTCGGTGGTTTCGGCCATCGACTTCTCATTGGCCTCGTAGAGCGCGCGGCGGGTGACGTCGCGGGTCGAGCCATCGGTGTAATGGGCGATGACCTTGAGCTGCTGTTTCGCCTTCAGCGGCAGGGTGAGGGCGGCGGGTTCGACACTGATGCGCGCCATTTTCGGATCGTCGGGGCTGCCATAGGGCATGCCCTCGCGGATCCAGCGCACGAGGTCCTGATAATCCTCGGAGTTGGGATCGAGTTTTTTGCCGCCGCCGTGCGGCAGTTGGGCGGTGCCCTTGGTGAGCAGCAGGCTCTGCTCGGGCGCGGCGGGGAAGACGCGGCGACCGCGCGCCTCCTTGACGATGTGCTCGTAGTCCTCCTGCGGCTCGAAGCCGAGCAGGGAAAGCTTGAAACCGTTCTGGCCGCTGGCCTTGCCATGGCAGCCGCCGCCGTTGCAGCCGCCCTTGGTGAGGATCGGCATGATGTCGTTGGCGAAGTTCAGCCGGCGCGGTGCTTCCGCCGCCGGGGCGGACAGGGCGAGGCCGGCGAGCAGGGCGAAGGGCAATCGGGGACGCATCATGACTGGCGGAAATTACGGGGCACGGCGACGGGTTCTTGTCGGCCGTGCGGTCTCAAAGCAGTTCGGCCAGCGGCGCCGGCGTGCCGTCGACGAGGTACTGCGGGCGCCCGCTGAAGTCGTCGAGGGTGACCTTGGTGGTGTCGATGCCGAGGTGATGGTAGAGCGTCGCGAAAACTTCGCCGAAAGCGACGGGTCGGTCGACCGCCTCGCCGGCGACCTTGTCGGTGGCACCGATGAACTGGCCGTGGCGGAAGGCGCCACCGGCGAGCAGGGCGCAGGAGACACGCGGCCAGTGGTCGCGCCCGCCCTGCGGGTTGATGACCGGCGTGCGGCCGAACTCACCCCAGACGACGACGGCGACGTCCTTTTCCAGGCCGCGCTCGTGCAGGTCGGTGAGCAGGGCGCTGAGGGCACTGTCGAGCAGCGGCAGATCCTCGCGCAGCTGGCCGAAGTTGTTGCTGTGGTAGTCCCAGCGGCTGAAGCCGAGGGTGACGACGCGCGCGCCGGCCTCGACGAGGCGGCGGGCGGCTAGGAAGTGATCGGTCAGGCGCGGGCCGCCGTCGTCACGGTTGCGGTTCTCGCCCTTGCCATAGCGTTCGGCGATGCGCCGGTCCTCGCGCGTCAGGTCGAGGGCTTGAAGCAGCTTGGGGCTGGTGAGCACGCCGAGGGCCTGTTCGTTGAAGGCATCCATGCCGGCCATCAGGCCACCGGCATCGAGGTCGCGGCGCAGTTGGTCAAAGCTCTTCAGCAGCGCGGCGCGATCGTGCAGGCGGTCGAGGCTCATGCCGTTGAGCTTCATGTCGGCCGTGCCGCCGCCGCGGTTTGCTTCAAAGGGGGCGTGGGCGACCCCGAGGAAGCCGGGCTCGCCATTGCGCGCCCAGGGCATGTGACCCATCTTGGGCGACAGCCCGACGAAGGGCGGCGTGGCCGGATCGACCGGGCCCTGCAGGCGCGAGACGACCGAGCCGAAGGCGGGCCAGCCGCCGGGCGGTTGCTGGCGGCTGTTGCGGCCGGTCAGGCATTGGAAGGCATCGTGGCTGGTGTCGCAATCGGCCATCGAACGGATGACCGTGCATTTGTCCATCTGCCGCGCCAGCCGCGGCAGCAGTTCGCAGATCTGCAGGCCGTCGACATTGGTGGCGATGGGTTTGAACTCGCCGCGGATTTCCGAGGGGGCATCGGGCTTGAGATCAAGAATGTCCTGGTGCGAGGGCCCACCCGGCAGGAAGACCATGATGACCGCCTTGTGACCCGGGCGCCGGCCCTGGGCGGTCTCTGCGCGCAGCAGGTCCGGCAGCGACAACCCGCCCATGGCAAGACCGCCGATCTTGAGAAAGTCGCGCCGGCTGCGGCCGTCGCAAAAGCCGCGGTGCGCGGAGGTGGCGTTGAGGGTGAGCATGACAGAGTCGGGCACAATACGGTCGCGCACGCGCGGCTCTTGCCGGGTATGAAAATCTAGTTATCCCCTGATTTGGGACTCACGGAAGATGGCGACCACATTGTGACGCTGCATCCAGAATACCGAATCGACCCAGATGAAAGCGGCACAGTCAAGGAATCGCGATTCCCAAGTCGGCGTTGGCTTGGATGACCAAAACAAAATGCCCCGTGGTTGTTTCGAGTCGAATAGGCTTTATTCGAATATTTTTGATTGTGGGGATGATGGTCCTGATTTCATCTTCGAAATCTGGCACGGCCGAGGCCCAAGTTTGAATTTGATCTGTGAGGAATTTCTCAGCCTCTGCATTGAGTTGCGACTCCAGACGATTTTTAACCCATCCAGAAAGAATAGGAGCGAGTTCCTGGAGTTCCTGACGCAGTGAGTTGGCGCTTTCACCGAGTATTTGGACGAGAATGGAATCGGATTTCGGCGTGAAAGCCAACTCCCGGAAACTGATTTCTCCAGTGTCTGGATCGCATGATGGACGTCCTTGCACGATCAGCGTTGTTTCACCGCTGAAAGGGCGAAGTATCGCTTGGCCCTGACCCACTTCGAATCGCACACGTCCTCGAATGTAGCAAATCCCTTCTTTTTCGCTCAGATCAACGCTAAGGATTTTCACGGTTCCGCCTGGAATTTCCAGAGTTTGGGGTTGGAAAAAGCGGGGCGCCGCTTGCAGGCTGACGAGGATTGGAAGTCGCAGTTCGGTGGTTTCGTTGGCGACACTCGCCTTATTCAAGGAGGGTAGAGGAATCCTCTCAATGTCTGACGCTTTGCTCGTCGAACCTATGGTTGCACGTGAATGCACATCCAATCCAACGGTCATGACCAATGAACCATCGCGCTCCAACAAAGGGCCACCGAGTGTCACAGCTTGCGGCCGCAATTCGACGGACGTGCGGGGTTCGCTAAATATCTGGATGTCCTGATTGGCGTCATTCCAAAAAGAATCGACTAATGGGCGAAAGGCAAAAGGTGGGCTGTTGGAAAATCCAGAGGTGATGTGAGGGACGATAAATTCGTTGGCTAGCCACTTAACCAAGTTGTCAGGAAGCCAATCGACATTCACCGCGGTCAACTTAGCATTAATACGAGGCGCTATGAGCCAATCCCAGTCTGGAGCTACAGACAATCCAAGCGTCGATCCCGCCAAGTCAACTTTGGCGCTTTTGAGTTTGATGATGCCTCCAGGACCCTGTTTTACAGAGCCGACAAAGGTCGCTGCGCTATCAAGACGCAAGCGAGTAGCATCCTGTGCACTGATTTGGATATCTCCGCGTCGAATCGTTCCAGTCGCGCCGTACTCGTTCTTTGGCACTGGGAACTCGAGAGGAACGGACTTGTTTAAAATTCGTTGCAGACTTGCCAAGCTGGCCTTGAAATGAAAGCGCAGGTTCGAAGTTGAATAATCCGATAAGATCAAGGGTTCCTGAACAGGACCTTGTGGCAGTGGAGTGTCATCCGATCTTGGGCTAGTTGGCCCCGGATAAAACCACAAGATTCCTACCGCGAGTAGACTGATGATGAACAGGCTGACAGCACCTGCGACCGCCAAAAAGCGGTTTGTCCACCACCCCCAGCGTCGATTTTTCTGAGTCATTGTTCTAGGGTGTTTGGATTGTTGCTTGGGCATAATTATGCTTATACCTTTCAGTGCTGATAATATTGGGCAAGGAATAGCATCAAGGATTCTTGCTCCTTCACATCAAGGTTCTTGAAAATGACATCATCGACAAGCGACACGCCAGCGTAAGTTCCAGCCAAGCTGCCGAACAGGGCACCAGTAATACCACCGACAATGGTGCCAGACACAGTGCCGACCACTGTTCCGACACCTGGCAAGATCATTGTTCCAACAGTTGCGCCTACTTCCGCTCCAGCCCAAGCCCCTAGACCACCGCCAGTCGCACTTCCGAGGCCCTCGGACATCGACATGACAGCTTGTCGTTTTGTGATTGAGCCTTGAGCGAACTGGTATGCTCCATGGCCAGTTTCCCATAGACCATAAGCAGCCCCTATAACACCTGTGCTAGGCCCTGTAAGACGCCCATAGGGGAGAGTCCCTAGGTTACGTGTGAAAAGCCGTTCTGTCTGAGCCCCTTTAAGTCGCCGAGACTCTCGAAGTAGAACATCATCAAAGCGAAGCGGTTTCGTCAGATTTCTGGCCAAGCGCTGACTCGTGGAAACTGGGCTGTAAACTGAGACGCGCCGAAAGGCGGCGTATTTTACGAGGCTTCGTTCCATTCTTGGATCAATTCGTGCACGATTCACCCAAATGGATCTGGCAACTCCCTGTTCGCGGGCACGCAGACTGATTTTGTGGATCTGTTCTTTGGCTTTCCGTAATTTCTCAGGGGAGTCAATACGCCAATCCTTGAATTCCGCCGAAACGCGCATGCGCGACTTTTTGTCTTCCAGTAGAGCGTCGAATTCGACAAGGCGCCCGTCTGCGACGGGTGCGCGATTGCCAGCAGAGACAATCCGGAATGGAGATTCTCGCTCAGCAATCACATTGAGATATTTGAGTTCTCGCTCGTAGCCATGCCAATTGAGAGCATTGGCACGCAGTAGATTGCTAGCAACTTTTTGAAACTGTGGTTTCGATAGATCTAGATGAAAGCCTTGTGGGAAATTGTTTTGAAAGCGGCGCCCACCTGACGAATAGGCCTCCGAGAGAAGCTGACGTGCGCGCTGATTGATTTCGCGCGAATCCGCATCGATTTTGGCTATTTTCTGAAGGTTTTCGGCCAAGATCGCTCCCTTGGCGCGATCTTGGATAAATGGAGGTGCTGAGCGAGCTTGAACAGGCCTAGCGTCCCACAGAAGCCAAGCTGTGGCACTCAACGCGAGACGCGAGAACGCTCGGATTAATTTGGGTTGCATGTTTAACGTGGTTGGGCAAGAGGCCTTTTCTCAATTTTGACTGCGGTTTCGGCAACCTTTATGCGATGCTCGGTGCCCTCCAAATATTTCCAGCACTCCTCAAATGTCTCCGCATAAAGCCTGTCGAGAGGGCGTCGAAGGAGTGCTTCATCAACTTTTAGTAGTCGTTGTTCCAAGAGATCGCGGTTGAGGCACTGCGCCAACTGGGGCAAGCCATTCCAACGCGTTGTGCGATTTAATTTATTAGAGATTAAAGGCGCGAACTCTGGTGTTACGTCTGCTGCAGACGGAATGGGGACACCACTTAGCTCGAGAAGTTTGGCGCAGAAAGTTGGGGATTTGTCCAAGAGTAACTTGTAGGCCTGCGTGGCCGATGAATTTTTGTCTTTACCGCCCTCCAGAATGTTTTCTATCTTTTCCGAAGCCTTTCCTCCAGCCATGCTTTTCACTAAGCGTATCTCCCCCAAAGCCCAAATTTGGTATTCATTCAATGTTGTGCGTTCAGCTTCGGCCAGTCGAGAGCGCAAGTTTGTTATACGTGTGATCAAACCTTCAGGCGCTGGGAGGTTGAGGCCGATTATCTGCAGCTCAAGCGCATCACCTTCCTGCAAGAGTTGGTTGGTGTTCGCGAGATCTGCCCTGCTTCCCTTAACGCTAATAGCGGAAAGTCGTTCGTCCGCACGCTTGATCCAATCCTGCGAAGCCAGAATCCAATCAGGCAGATTTTGTTCAGCTAAATTTAGTTTAGGCTCTTCCATTTGGCCAGTGAGAGCATCAGCCATCATCGCGAGCTGAGGAAGGTTGATTTTCTCGGCCTGCAAGGTTGTGGGGTTATCCTTAAACGACCGCACAAACTTTTGTAGTTCGCCTCTGAAAACTGAAGTAATGATCTTTTGCCGGGAAATCAGTTTATCTTGGATAGACTGAGGTATGTTTTCTGAAGGCGATTCTGTTAACGCATTTAACGACAAAAGCTGGCCAGCCCGATCCTCAAATGAAATCGGCTCAGGAGTTGCGAGGATTTCGTGGGCTTCAAGATACCAGTTTGCATCATTGATCTCTTCTCGGAGTTCGTCTCTATGTTTGCCAGGAAGGCTATTGACGATCTTCGTCAATGCATCTCGCTTTGTCTTCAGTCTCCCATCGTTTGGTAATTCGTGAAAATTCGCTTCACGAGACGATTGAAGATAATCAGTTAGTGCGGCGTGAGCGGCGGTTATGCCGGGCTCCGTATTTTTTGATTCGCGACCGGGCCTTATCAAATTAAATAAAATGATCAGCGTCAAAATAATATTGATCGCTATTAGGGGCTGGGTTTTAATCATGAGGTTTGTATTATACAATTAACTATTCGCCTGCGCATCGACGACTTAAGATTTTCAGGATCGCAATTCAACAGAGTTCTCGGCACAGTCAAATCAACCCGCGGATCGGGTCACCCATGTACAGCGGGTGCGGACGACCGGTGAAGTCGTGCCACATGATTTCGCGCGGCAGGCCGAGCGCCTCGTAGATCGTTGCCGCGAGGTTTTCCGGCGTCTGCGGGTCGCTGTCGGGGTAGCCGCCGATTTTGTCGCTGCTGCCGATGACGCGCCCGCCCTTCACGCCGCCGCCGGCGAGCAGCAGGCTTTGCACGTGGCCCCAGTGATCGCGGCCGGGCAGGGCGGTGGCGGAGATTTGCGAAATTTTCGGCGTGCGCCCGAACTCGCTGCCCATGACGACCAGCGTTTCATCGAGCAGACCGCTGGCATCGAGGTCCTCGAGCAGGGCACTGACGGCCTGGTCCATGGGCGGCAGCAGGTGGTCCTTGAGGTTGCGCCAGGCGGCCTGGTGGGTGTCCCAGGTCTCGTTGTTGCCGAGGTTGACCTGGATGAGGCGCACGCCGCTTTCGACGAGCCGGCGCGCCATGAGCAGCGACCAGCCGAAGCTGTGCCGGCCGTAGCGGTCGAGGGTGGCGGCCGGCAGTTGGTCGAGGCGGAAGGCATCGTGCACGCGACGGTTGCCGAGCAGCGACACGGCCGCCTCGCGGTAGGTGTCGAAGGCGGTGTCGCCGGCGAGTTCGGCGAGGTTGTCGGTCTGCGACTCCAGCGAGTTGCGCAGGGAAACGCGGTCGAGCACGCGGTCGAGGCTGAGCCCTTCCGGCAGTGCCAGGTGCGGGGCGCGGAAGGCCAGGGTGTCATCGGTCACGGCGCCCTGCTCATGGTGGAAGAGGTACTGCGGGTAGGCGCCGTAGTGGTTGGGATGGTAGGGCGCCATCTCCAGGAACCAGGGATCGTGCTGGGCGCCGAGCATGCCGCCGAACTGGCCGGCGAGGGTGCGGCCCGTGCGATGGACGATCTTGTCGGGCAGCACGATGGCCGGCGGCAGGTTGTCGGGTCGCCGCGGCAGCAGGGCGGTGGCGAGCGCGGCCAGGCTCGGGTGATCGGATTTCTTCGGCCGGGTCGGATCAAAGCCCGGTGGCACGTCGCTGCGACCCGTGAGCATGACGTGATGGCCCTGGGAGTGCTCGCTGTGGCCGTGGGTGAGCGAGCGCACGAGCGACCACTTTTCCGAAAGCTGGGCCAGCCGCGGCAGGTGCTCGCAGATGTGGGTGCCGGGCGTGCGCGTGCGGATCGGCTTGAACTCGCCGCGCACCTCCAGCGGCGCGTGCGGCTTCATGTCGAAGCTCTCGTGCTGGGCGAGGCCGCCGGAGAGGAAGATGTAGATGACCGACTTCGCCCGCGGCGCGGGGGCGGCGGAACCGGGGGCGGCCAGGGCGCGCAGACCGGTGAGGTGGTTCATGCCGAGGCCGAGCAGGCCGACCGCGCCTGCCTGCAGCAGTTCGCGGCGGCGCAGGGGATGCGCGGGATGCGGAAGAGCCATGGGATGAGCGGTTGGAGTTCCGCCCCGCGGCCGGCCGCGGCGCGGGCGGGTCAGACGAGTTCCGGCATGGCCTGCCAGCCGTCGACCAGGTACTGGGGTCGGCCGGTGAGGTCGTTGACGGTGGTCTTGTGCGGGTCGATGCCGAGGAACTGATACAGGCTGGCAAAGACCTCGCCGAAATGCACGGGTCGCTCGGTGGGCTCGCCGCCGAGGCGGTCAGTGGCACCGATGACCTGGCCGGTGCGGAAACCGCCACCGGCGAGCAGGGCACCGCCGACGCGCGGCCAGTGGTCGCGACCGCCCTGGGCGTTGACGGTGGGTGTGCGGCCGAACTCGCCCCAGGCGACGACGGCGACGTCCTTGTCGAGGCCGCGGTCGTGCAGGTCCTGGACGAGGGCGCTCATGCCCTGGTCAAACAGCGGCAGGTGGCGGAGCAACTGAGGGTAGTTGTTGTCGTGGAAGTCCCAGCGACCGAAATTCAGCGTCACCACGCGCGCGCCGGCCTCGACGAGACGGCGGGCCATGAGGAAGTGCTCGAGGTTGAGCGGGGCGCCGTCGCCGTAGTTCTTCGTTTCGCCCTTGCCGTAGCGTTCACGGGTTTTCGGCGACTCCTTTTCGAGGTCGAGCGCGTCGAGCAGACGGCTGGAGGTGAGCACGTTGAAGGCCTGCTGGTTGAAGGCGTCCATGCTTTCGACCAGGCCGCTGTGGTCGACATCGCGGCGGAAGCGGTCGAAGCCGTCAAGCAGAGCGCGGCGGTCGTTCAGGCGCGCCACCGAGACGTTGTTGAGCTTGAGATCCTCGACACCGGCACCGTTCGGGCGGAAGGCGGAGTGGGCGGGGCCCATGTAGCCGGGGTGACCGGGCGAGCCGTAGGGCGGGTGGCCGGCCTTGGGGGCCAGACCGACAAAGGCCGGGATGGCGGGATCCGCCTGCCCCTGCAGCGAGGAGACCACCGCGCCGAGCGAGGGATGGTCGGACAATGCGCCGGTGGGCGCGCCACCGCCGGCAGGATTCGGGGCGCGGCCGGTGTAGCAGATGAAGGAATCGTGGGCGCCGGTGGGCGAACCCCAGACGCTGCGGATGGGCACCAGCTTGTCCATCATCTTCGCCAGCCGCGGCGCGTGCTCGGAGATCTGGATGCCGGGCACGTTGGTCGAGATCGGCTTGTAGGGGCCGCGGATTTCCAGCGGTGCATCCATCTTCAAATCCCACATGTCCTGGTGCGGCGGCGCGCCACACAGGTAGATCATGATGATCGATTTGAAACTGCGTCCGGTACGAGCCTCGGCCTCGGCCTTGAGCAGGTCGGGCAGGCTGAGCCCGCCCATGGCAAGACCGCCAACGCGCAGGAAGTCGCGCCGCGACAGGCCGTCGCAGAATCTGCCGGAAGATTGGCCGGAAATGGTGAGCATTGAGCCAGCCTTACGGGCGCTGGCAGGGCGGGTTATCAGACGAGGGGCATTTTTTGCGCGTGATGGCCGTCTTGGCGGGGCGATTCCAGGGCGATTTTTTTGCAGGATTTCGGCGGCGAGCTCGGTATGTTAAGCCGGATGCCGCGCCCAGCTAAGAGTTTCGCGGAACTGTGCCGCGAGTGAAAATTAAAAACATCAATGGTTGCCTGCCGCGGACCTGCCACTGCCCAAGCTGGCTGGATCACTGGCGGCGGTTCGGCGGCGGCGGTGCTTCCTTCTGTCCGGTGGCAGGTTGCATCGAGGCCTGCACGATCGGCGTGCACGTGCAAAAGGAGGGCGACCCGAAAAAGACTTGGTACATCGTGCCATTGTGCGCCCGGCACGAATTGCATCCCGGGCCGCTGGACATCCTGTCGTTCACCCGGCTGGTGCCGGCCGACCTGTCGCTGACCTGTGGCCGGGACTGACGACGGGATTTTCCATCGCTCGTGCACGAAGCTGCAATGCGTGCGGACGTTATCTGGGTTTGCCTGCATGAGTGTCGCGGCCCTTGGAAACTTGCTCATCCCGTTCCTGCTCCTGGCCGGCGCCCTGCCGGCGGCCGAGCCCGTGGTCTTCGGTCGCGACGTCCTGCCGCTGCTGTCCGACAACTGCCTGAGCTGCCACGGTCCCGATGAGGCGCATCGCAAGGCCGACCTGCGGCTGGACACCCGCGAGGGCGCGCTGGCGGTGCTCAAGCCCGGCCAACCGGAGGCCAGCGAGCTGTTCGCACGCCTGGTCACGGACGATCCGGACGAGCTCATGCCGCCGCCGAAATCGCACAAGCCGCGGCTGAAACCGGAGCAGATCGACACCCTGCGGCGCTGGATTGCCGAGGGCGCGCCCTGGGGACGGCACTGGGCCTTCGAGGCGCCGGTCAAGTTGCCGGTGAGCGAGCATCCGGTCGATCACTGGGTGCGCGTCCGCCTGCGCCAGGCCGGTCACGACCTGGCCCCGCCGGCCCCCGCGTCCACCCTGCTGCGCCGGCTCAGTTTCGATCTCACCGGCCTGCCGCCCGATCCCGCACTGGCCGACCGACCCTACGAGGCGGCCGTCGATGCCCTGCTTGCCTCGCCGCACTTCGGCGAGCGCCTGGCCATGTGGTGGCTCGATGCCGCCCGCTATGCCGACACCGACGGTTTTCAGTCGGATGCCACCCGCACCAACTGGCCGTGGCGCGACTGGGTGGTGAACGCCTTCAACGCCAACCTGCCCTTCGATCGCTTCACGCTTGAGCAGTTTGCCGGCGACCTGCTGCCGAATGCCACGCCGGAGCAGGTGCTGGCGACCTGCTTTCACCGCAACCACATGACCAATGGCGAGGGCGGTCGCGATCCGGAGGAATCGCGCATCGATTACGTCAACGACCGCGTCAACACGGTGGGCACGGTCTGGCTCGGCCTGACGCTCGGCTGCGCCCAGTGCCACACCCACAAGTTCGATCCCATCCCGCACCGCGATTACTACCGGCTCGGTGCCTTCTTCAACAGCATCGACGAGGATGGCAAGGCCGGTGCGGGGGCGAAACCCTTCCTCGCCTACACCTCACCGGCCGGACCGCGCGCGGTCGCCGAGGCGCGCCTGCTCGCCGGACAGCGTCGCCCGGCCGAGACCGCCGCGAAGGCGGCCGCCGAACCGGCCTTTGCCAGCTGGCTGGCACAGCAGCGCGCCAAGCCTGCCACACCGGCCTGGACCCGGCTTGAGGCTCTGGAAGCCGGGTCGGCCAAGGGCAGCCTGCTGCAGCGCCAGGACGACGGCAGCCTGCTCGCCTCCGGGCCGAACCCGCGCCAGGACGATTACCTCGTCGCCGTGCGCCCGGCCCTGGCGCGCGTCACCGGCTTGAAATTGGAGGTGCTGCCCTCGCCGCAGGCAGCGGGCGAACGGCTCGCGCGCGGTCGCTCGGGCGAGTTCATCCTGACCGACATCAAGGCGCGGGTGCGCCGTCGCGGCAGCAGCCAAGTGCGCGACTTGAGCTTTGCCGGGGCGGTGGCCGATGCCGAAAAGGCGCAGAAGGCCGCCGCGCGCGAGTATGGCAGCATCCAGGGTGTGCTCGATGATGATCCGCGCAACGGCTGGACGACCGCGGGCCATGACCCCACCCAGCCGCGCACGGCCGTGCTGGCGCTCGCGGAACCGCTGGTGCTCGGGCCCGAGGAAGAACTTGTTTTGGAACTGCAGCACCGCTCGACCACCGGCGATGCCAATGTGGGGCGCTTCCGCTGGCAGGCCACCGACCAGGCCGGGCCGACCGTGCGCAGCGTGGGACCGGCGCCGCTGGAGGAACTGGCCGCGCTGCAACTCGCGGCTGAAACGCCCGTTCCGGAGCCGCTGCGGGCGCGGTTGTTCGAGCAGTTCCTCGCCGATCACGCGCCCTATCAGGAAGCGCGCGCCGCCCGCGAGC
>JAEYYS010000037.1 GCA_023428335.1 Verrucomicrobiota bacterium
GGCCCATCTTGAACACCAGGCGCGGGGTGAGGTCGGCCAGGTGGTAGTGCGGCACCGCCAGCCAGAGCGACTGCAGCAGTTCGGCGGAGGAACCGCCGAGCAGCGGGGCAAGCCAGGCGGCGCCAAACAGGCCGGTGACGAGCAGGCCGGTTGGCACGAGGAAGGCAATCACTTCGGCCGTGCGTGTGCCGAGGGCAACCGCCAGCAGGACAAGCGGAACGGCGCAGAGCAGGTAGAGGGCCGTGTATTGGCCAACGAGCTGCAGCCAGAGCCCCGCCTCACCGGCGCGCCGCGGCAGACACCAGGTCACGGAAAGCAGCGCGGCAATCAGAGCCAGGGCAGCGAGCCAGACCAGCAGGGCACCGCCGAGTTGGAGACCGAGGCTGGCGCGGCCGGAGCCGGCGGCGTGCGCGTGTTCGAGCATGCCCTCGGTGCGCAGGCGGTGGCCAAGGGCGGCGGCCTGAAAGGGCAGCCAGGTAAGCAGGGCCAGCCAGGCATAGGTCCAGACCGCCTGGGCGCGAGCCGGCTGGAGGATCTGGGGGTTTTCCTCCCAGGGGGCGACCAGCGGTGCAAGCCAGGTGAAAACGATGGCGCCGCCGAGCAGCAGCCAGCCGCTGCCACGACTCATCAGGCCGGCGAGGCTCAGGCGAAAGAGGGGAAAACGCTTCATGCCTGGAGGGAATGGTAGGTGGCCAGCCAGGAGCCGCCACGGCACTCGCGGGAATGACACAGGGTGCCGTCGTGAATGGACAGCAGCGAGTCGGCCGCGCGCACCGATTCGAGCTCATGCAAAATGACCAGACGAACCGCGCGTGCCGCCGATGCCGCCCAAAGATCGGCAATCTGGACGCGTGTCTCGGCGTCGAGCCCGGTGAGAGGCTCGTCCATCAGCAGCAAACCGGGCGCTGTAAAGGCCGCCTTCACCTCGGCGAGAATGAGCAGGACCTTCTGGCGGTTGCCACGCGAGAGCCGGCCGACCGGCTGGCGCAGGTCGAGGCGCAGCGTCTCCGCCAGCGACACTGCCAGGTCGAGGGCCTCGCCGCGAAACCAGGCGCGAAAGAAGGTCAGGGGTTTCAACTCCGGATCCGCGCGCAGCTCGTCGGCGACGTACTGCACGCCGGCTCGCGGGCGCACGCCACCTTCCAGAAAGGGCAGCAGGCCGGCGAGCGTGCGCAGCAGGGTGGTCTTGCCGGAGCCGTTGGGGGCGACAAAGAGGTGCAGACCGGGACCGACACGGATGTCCTCGGGGGCGCGGGCCAGACAACGCTCGCGGCGTTGCCAGGGCAACCCCTCGCGGTAGCCGAAGCGGGTGCCGGCGGGAATGATCAGGCTGGGAGCATCAGACATGGCAAAAGGTTCTCACTTGCCCGTGTCCCAGAGACCGTCGTCCGTCTTGCTGGAAGGATCATAAACAGCGCCGTTGGCGTAGAGTCGCGGCGGCATGACGGTGTGATCGAGGGTGATCGCCTCGTCTTCGAGACCGGTGAAGCTCGGCATGGCCGACCAGCCCTCGGGCAGGTAGGCCTGGAGCTGGGCGGAACTGACCAGGGCAATGTTGGCGGTTGGATGATCGGCCAGGTAGGCGCGCTGGGCGGCAAACACCGCCTGCAGCGACAGCGAGGCGTCCTTGCCGCGCTGCCAGTTGCGCACGGAGGTGATGGTGAGGCCGGCAAAGGTGCTGAGGGCGAGCAGCAGGGCGATGACCAGGCTGATTTCAACCAGGCTGAAGCCGCGCGCGGCGGATGGGGTGGGCGGAAACGGTTTCATGGCGTCAGGGCTGGGGTGGTGGCGCGGGCGGCTTGAGCAGCGGCACCTCGCTCTTGGGGATGATGCGGATCGCGGCCGGGCGTTCCTCAATCATGGTCCGGTCGGCCGACGGCTCCGGCGCGGGCGTGGCGGGCTCAGCGGGAAGGGCCTTCAGCCGCTGGCGCATCGCCGCCGGCAACCGCTCGCGGCGGTGCACAAAGAGGATGCGCGCGGGCTCGTTGACGACCGGTGCGACCCCCGGCGCCTGGCTGACCGGCGCCTGGCTGACCGGTGCCTGGCTGACCGGCGCGGTTGCCGGTGGGGACGCGGGCCGCTTCGCGGCGGAGGGCTGAGCGAAAGCGGACATCAGCACGTCGGTGGGGGTCTCGACCGTTTGGGCGGCGGGCAGGCCCGGGATCGGCCGCGGCACGAGTTTCGGCGCCGGCTCGGCAGCCGTGGCGGCTGCGGCGGCGAGCAGAAAAGCGAGCGGCAGGCGATGCATGGCGGATCACATGTTGCCGGACTGCATCATGCGCGGTCCCATCAGGAAGATGGGCAGCATGGAACCCGTGAAGACGAAGCCGATGAGGAAGACGGCCATGGCCAGGGTGACAAAATTGATGACCTGGGTGAAATCGGCCATGATGGCGGCGGTATCCTCCTCGTAGATGTCGCGCAGCAGTTCGAGCTGCTGCGGCAGCGAGGCCGATTTCTCGCCGATGCCGATCATGTGCACCACCTGCGGGTCGAGCTCGGTGTTGCGCTTGAGCGACTCGGCGAAGGGCACGCCGGAGGACTCGTAGATGCGCGCGGCCTTGAGGAACCCCTCGTACATCGGGGTGCCGGCGAGCACGCGAGCGGACAGCAGCGAGGCGCGGGCGAGGTTGATGCCGTTGGAATAAAGCATCTGCAGGGTGCCGATCCAGGCGCTCTGGCGCAGGCTCATGACCAGCTTCTTGAGCAGGCGCCAGCGACCCATGAGCAGGATGAGCAGGCGCTGACGAAACTCGGCCGAGCGGAACAGGGCGACAAAGAAGCTGACGAGGGCGATGACGAAGAACGGCCAGACCTTCTGGACGACATGGCTGACCGAGAAGATGAAGACGGAGATCGGATCGGGCTCCTGGCGCACGCTCTGCAGGGTCTCCTCCACTTTGGAGACGACATGGACCTGCGAGTAGATGAAGAGGCCGATCTGGAACAGGATGATGAGTGTCGGCACCAGCAGCGCCGTGCGCAGCTTGCTGGCGAAGGTCATCTCGATCTTGATGCGGTGGGCCAGTGAGGTGAAGGCCTGGCCGAGCTGGCCGGAGTCGGCGCCCGCCTCAATGATGGTGATGATCGTGCTGTCGAAGACCTGTTCCTTGGCAAAGGCCACGTGCACCGGCAGCCCCGCCTCCAGGCGGTTGCGGATGTTGATCAGCGTCGCCTTGAGTTCGGGGTCCGGCAGGCCCTGGGCATAGTACAGGATGGCGTCGGAGGTGCTGATGTTGGCCTTGAGCATCGAGGCCAGGCCGCGGAACAGCTTGATCAACTCCTTGCGCGGAATGCCACGCGGTTTCTTGGCGCTGCGCTTGGCGCGGTTGAGCGGCTTGACCATCGCCACCCGAAAACCCGGCCGCGCCGCCATCTGGGCGGCCTGCTCGCGATTGGGAGCCTCCAGTTCTAGCACCTTGGAGACATCCGGGCGCTCGCTGTGGCGGAGGGTGACCTGAAAGGCGTTCATGCTCAGGATTCGTACGTCATGTCGAGCACCTTCTTGAGGGCGTCAAGATCGGTCTTGCCCTCGACCAGCAGCTTCAGGCCGTTGTCGCGCAGCGAGGGCAGACCGGTGTCGCGGCGCACCTCCTGCTCCAGCTCGTAGGGCGTGATGTCGCCCTTGGCCAGCTTGTCGCCGACCCTCGGACTGATTGGCAGGATCTCGAGGATGGCGGTTCGCCCCGAGTAACCGCGGCCCTTGCACTCGGCACAGCCCTCCTTGCGGTGGACGAAAACCGTGCGCGTCGCCCAGGACGGATCCAGGTGAAACAGCCGGATCTCGCGCTCGGAAACGCCCTCCTGGCGCTCCTTGCACGCCGGGCAAAGCATCTTCACCAGTCGCTGCGCACAGGCGGCCTTCAGCGTCTGGGCAATCTTCCAGCGTTCCATGCCGAGCTGCTGGAAGCGCTCAATGATCTGCGAGGCGCGCGGGGTGTGAATCGTCGTCAGCACCTTGTGACCGGTGATGGCGGCCTCAATCGCCAGCTCGGCCGACTCGCGGTCACGCACCTCGCCCATGAGAATGACATCGGGGTCGGAACGCATGAAGCTGGCGATCATCGGCTTGAACTCGCTGGAGTCCTTCAAGTCGCAGTGGGTGACGCCGGGAATCTCGTCCTCGACCGGGTTCTCCAGCGTCAGGATGTTGTCCTCGGGATGGTTCAGCTCGCGCAGCATGGCGTTGAGCGTCGTCGACTTGCCGGAGCCGGTCGGCCCGGACATGACGATGATGCCCGACGGCACGGCCATGGCCTTGTCGAGCTCAAACAGCGTCTCCTGGTCGAACGCCAATGTGCCCATGCCCAGGCGAGCCTCCAGGTGCGTCTTGTCGAGCAAACGCATCGTCACGTGGTAACCGCGGTAGGTGCGGTGGCGTTCGTAGCGCACGCCGACCGCGCGTCCATAGTAGCTGGCGGTGAAGCGCCCGGAAATGCCCGGCCGCTTGTTGCGCTCCTCCGGCGCCAGGCGCATCAGGTTGAGCAGGAAGGCGTCGACGCGGTCGCGCAGCTTCATCGGCATGTCGACACGCGAACCAAGCGAACCGTCGAGGCGGTAGCAGTACTGAAACAGTGCCTTCTCGGTCTTGATGTGGATGTCGGACGCGTGCTGCTTGATGGCTTCCGAGACCATGCTGGCGACGAGCTGCGCGATCGGCTCGTCGTACTGGCGGGTGACATCGAAGTCCGGGCTTTCATTGGAGAATTCCTCGACTTCGAGCGCCTCCAGTTCCGCACGGCTCGGCCCCGAGGAACTGGCCGAGCCCTCGATCACCGAGGAGATCTCCGAGGCAAGCGTGACGATCTTCAGCAGCTCGTCGTCCGGGAAGCGCGAGGCGCAGTAGTCGTCGGCACGGTAATCCCAGGGATTGGCGACGGCGAGCAGGACCTGCTTGGTGCTGCGGCGCAGGGGCACGAACATGCCGCGCGAGAGCACGGCGGGATCGCAGTAACCGACAAACTCTGGATCGACCATCTCGCGGACCTGCGGAAAGGCCGGCAGGCCGGAGGCGCGGCCGACGGCGCCGAGGATGCGCGTCTTCGACGACTTGCGCACGAGGGCCTCGTCGGTGATGCCGTCCTGGGCGGCCAGCGAGGAGCGCAGCTGGCTGATGATGAGCCGCTGGATCGTGTCGTTGAATTCGATGCCGAGGTTGAGGTTCATGAGGCGAAATGGCTCTGCATGAGCTGGCTCCAGGACGACAGATCGGTCAGGAAGGGAAAGACGAAGGGCGAATCACCGCCGGTCACATGGTTGAGTTCGTGACCGATCCAGAAGGAGGCGACCGTGACCGCCACGGGATTGATCGAGGCGACATGGACGATGCTGGTCTCACCGGCGACGACGGCCGGGCAGCCGAGCGCCGAGCAGATCGGCCGCAGCGACGGGCAGTGTTCGTACAGCGAGCCGGCGCGGCCGGGCAGCGGCCCGAAGGTCCAGTAGTAGACGCGGTCACTCAGGCTGCTGCGCAGCAGCTTCTGCATGCGGTTGACCTCCGCCTCGACGGTCAGCGAATGTTTTTCCGCCTGGGTCTCGGCAACGAACAGCAGGAAATCCTTGGGCGCCGGCCGCGACAGCGTTTCGCGGTAGGCCTCGATCATGGAAGTGGCCTCCGCCTCGGACAAATAGCCGTCCTGGCGCAGGTGCTTCATGCAGGTGCCGGCGACGCGCTCCAACACCGGACGGATGTCGGTGGGCGCGGACACGGCGGCGGAAAAGGACAGGCCGGCGACGGCCTCGGCTTGGGTGACCATGGTCGGATTAGCGGAAGTTGGCCGGACCGGCCGGCTGGCCGGGCTGCGGCGGTGGCGCACCGCCGGCGGACTTGCCGTAGAACAGGCGGCGCAGCCAGGACTGGCGGGGCTGCACGGGCTCCGGCAGGGCCGTCTTGGGCGGCGACTGCCAGCCGGGACCGGGCAGGAGCGGCGCAAGCCCCCCGGCCGCGCCCGGGGGCATGGCGGCGTAGTCGCTCACGCGCTGGTTCATCTGTTGGATCTCACCCTCCATGGAGGCATCGTAAACCTGCGGCGTGATGACAAAAACCAGGCTGACCTGCTCGAGCCTCTTCTCCTCCGAGCCAAACAGCTTGCCGAAGCCGGGGATGCTGCTCAGCAGCGGCACCTTGTTGTTGCCGTCCGTGCTGTTGTAATCGTAAAAGCCGCCAAGGAAGAGCGACTGCCCCGCCGGGATGCGGCTGATGGCTTCGACGGTGGACTCGCTGACACGGGGATAGAGGTTGCCGGCCGTGCCGCTGCTGCCGCGGCCGGCGACCAGCTCGACGATCTTGGCGACACGCGGACGCAGCTTCATGCGCACGGTACCGTCAGGCAACAGCGGCGGCGTGACGGTCAGGGTGACGCCGATTTCACGGCTCTTTTCCGGGTTGACGCTTGGGTCGGGATCCTTTTCGTCGATCTGGTAACGCACCTGCTCGGAGATGTTTTGGCCGGCGGTGGTCGACGAGATGTTGGCCGTGATGACAGGAAAGCGGTCGACGATGGAGATGGTACCCTGCTCGTTGTCCTCGGTGATCAGGGTCGGCGCGGCCTCCTGGGTGACGATGTCAGCGGCCTCGAGTGCACGCAGGATCGCCTGCACCTGGGTGTTGCCAAAGACGAGGCCGATGCCCTCCTGATTGAGTTTGTCGAGGGTGGCTGTGGGATTCGATGGATCGCCCGTGCGCGCGATCTGGTAGGTGTCTGGCAGGTTGAACAGAGCGTTGAGGCTCTGCCGCATGGTGATCGTCGTACCGAGGTCGCCAAGCGCCTGGCTCCAGTCGATGCCGACCTGGCGCGACTCGTTGCGCCGGATGCGCAACACGCGGACATTGACAAGGATCTGCTGCTTCGGCCGGTCGATCTCGGCGAGCAGCGCACGCACGCGCTCCAGTTTCACCGAATTGTCGGTGACCAGCAGGGTGTTGGTCTTCTCCTCGAATTCAATCTGTCCGACCTCGCGGGTCAGCATGGGTCGGATGATGGACTTGAGCTTTTCGAAGTCGGCCTGGCCGGCGCCACCCATGCCACCCGCCCCGCCGCCGCCACCACCTGCGCCGCCGCCACCCCCTGCGCCGCTCGGGTCACCGGAGCTGGCCGTCACCCGGTTGAGCGGGGCGCCGCGCAGGTACTTCAGCTGGTAGCTCATCACCTCAAGCGGCAGGCGCGCGAGCTGGGTCTCGGTGAGCAAGCTGACGGAATTGCGCTGCTGATAGACGGTCAAACCGTAGGCCAGGGCCAGATCCTCCATCTGCTGGCGCGGGTCATCGAGCTTGAGGTGGCCGGTGACGTTGTACTGCGTCGCACTGAGCTCGTTGTTGTGGAAGAACTGCAGGCCGGCGCTGCGCGCCAGATACTGGAAGACCTCGTTGATCGGCGCGTTGTCGATCCAATAACCGTCGTCGGCGAGGGCGGGCAGGCCGCCTGCCGCCGGTGCGGAGGGCTGGACTTGCGGTGGCGGGGCGGGCTCCACCGCAGCGCCTGGCGCAGGCGCTTCCTGGCCTCCGGCGAAGAGGTGCAGGCCGGTGGTGACGGACGAGATCCAGCGGGAGAGAACGGCGCTCATGGGGAGTCGGGCTTGGCGGGTTCCATGGGAAAGGCTTTGCCGTCGAGCAGCGGGGCCGCGCGGCGCAGCGGCTCCAGCGCCAGGCGCGGCACGAGGTTGTGGGGCAGCACACCGGTCTCACCCCGGATCAGGTCGCGGAAGCGGAGTTCGGAGTAACCCACCTCGACAACCTGGGCCTGGAAGACCTCGCCCTTGAAAAGCAGTTCCACCACGTCGCCCTCGAAAACGTTGCGACCACCGATGAGGAACTCCTTGCGGCCGGTGCTGACCCCGTTGATGCGCAGGGTCTGCAGGGCCTGATTGAGGGTGATGCGCGGTGTCTCGCGCAGCGACTCCTCCTCGAACAGTGGCGTGTCATCCTCGCGCGGAAAGGTGGGCACACCGAGCGGGTCGATGTTGCGCAGGCGGGCACCGAGCTTTTTCGCCCCGGTTTCCATGGCCTGCTCATCGGGCAGCAGTTCCACCTTGGGCAGCCAGCCAGCTCCCGTGCTGTTGCTGCCGAGGAAAAGCCGGCCGCGCTTGGCCGTTTCCGCAGGACGCGCCGGCGCCTGCGCCGATACCTCGACGGCGGCGCACAGAAGCAGCGGCAGGCAGAGGGCTCTCCAGGTCATCTGCCGCCCTCCTCTCCGGCTTTCCAGCAGGTGTGTGTTGCCTCGATCACCAAGTGCTCGCGCTGGGTGAGCACATGCGCCTTGCGGGTGATTTTGAGATCCTCGAGCACGGCGTGCGGCATGAGCGATTCCACTTGATAAAGGGTCTCCTGCATCGGTCCGTAACCGCCGTTGAAGCTGGTCTTGACGCGGGCAACATCGGTCTTCACCGACTTGGCGAGACGGCCGCGATCGAGCGGAAAAATCAGGCTGCCGCGCTGGAGCTCGATCTCCTTGTACTTGGGCAAAATGCTGTCGAGCAGACGGGTGTAGAGCTGGCCGGGGTCGGCACCGAGCAGTTTTTTCTGGTCCTCAAAGACCGGCCTCTTGGGAGCGTTGTCGTTCTCGAGCTTGCGGATCGCCGCCAGGCGCATCGTGTGCTCTCGGTACATCTCCTCCTTCTGCATGCGCACCTGTTCAAGCTTGTTCACCGCGGTCAGCACCCCGCCCAGGATGAGCAGGTTGAAGACGGCCGGCGTTACCAGACCGAACCGGATGATGGGTTGGGTGTAGGCGCTCATGTTCCGAACGGCTTGTCCAGTGGCAACGCCAGCGGATCCTTGTCCGACAAGGTCTGGCTGATGGTGATCTCAAAATTGAAGGGGTAGGCCATGACCGGGTCACGCGCCAGGTCGCCTGGACTCGCCTGCGGGTCGTAGCGCGCATTGCGCCCCTGGGTCAGGCTGACGGTGATTTGCCGCTCGGGATCCGGGCGGTAGGACTCGTCGCCGGTCGCCCCGGCCAGTTTTTCAAAGAAGGCGCTGACGCCGCGCTGGCTGTTGATGCCACTGAGCAGTTCCATCGCCTTGGGCTTGACCAGCCCCTTGATCTGCCAACTGCGGGTCAGGCCGCTGAATTCCGGCGCCGCCGCCTTGCCGCGCGCGGCCGCCGGGGCCGCGCGCGCTGCGTCCATGACGTAGTTGTAGCTGTCGACCCTCACGCCCGAGTCCTCGGGGAAGAGCTGCAGCAGAAATTCCATCGTCACCCAGCCACGTGATCGCGGCAGCATGAGCTTCTCCACCAGGTTGATCTGCTTCTGTTCGTCGAGCAAAAGCGTGTTGCGCCCCGTGGCCTGCTTCACCTCCTCCGGCGTCAGATGCCAGGAGGGGTGTTTCATGGCCGCCAGCAGCGACCACGTGCCGTAACCGCCAAAACCGAGCAGGGCAAACGCCAGCAGACCCACCAGCCAGCGCGAGATGCGCAGCAGGTTGAGATCGTTCCGGGTCGGATAGAGCGTGTCGAGCCGGGCAATGTCCATGAAGTTCTGGTGGGCCCAGCCCTGCCAGAGCGACGTGAAGGTGTCCGTGGAAGCCAGGGGCGCGGCGCCGGCGCGGACTTTTTCGAGCGCGGCGGAATCGTAACTGAGGAATTCCAGCAGATGCCCCGGCACCTCCGCCAGGGCGGGCACCGTCGTCAGATCGAGCGTTTCACACTCCAGCGGCTGACGGCTGATCGAGAACATCTCCAACTCCTCCGCGGCCGCCTGCAGCGCCTTGGCGTTGGCCGAGACCAGCAGGATTTTCGGCTTGCCGCCGTGGTCGCCACCCGCCAGTTCGGCACCGACCGCCATGTTCCAAAGGATGTCGCCAAAGCCGGCCGGCGTCAGGCCACCGCCGCGATGACCGAGACTGCGCGCCACACGCAATTCCCCCTCGGGGCCGAGAGCGAACACCGCGGTCTGCTTGAAATAGGGCATGACCACCAGGCGGCCGCCAGGCTGGTCCGGACGTGCCATCGGCAGGCCGGCAAGCGCCTCGACCGGCGCACTCGCCACGGCAACGCGGATGGGCATGCGCAGCTCCTCGCCGCAGTTCATCAGCGTTTTCAAAAAGGTCTCGCGCGCTCGTGTCAGAGCGACCGCGACGCTGCGGGACTGTCCCTGCAGAGCGCCCCAGAAGGGCAGCAGGCGCCAGGAGGTTGATTCAGGCGAAACATCGCGATCGGCGAGAACCTCCAGCGGTTCATCAATCAGGTTGTAGCGCAGCACGCCAAAGTCGTCGCCGCCTTCCAGGCCGGCGTCGCCGAGGTCGACCACTTCCGACAGGCCAAATTCATCGGCCACATGCAAAATCACACCGAGCGACTTCGGCTTGGGGTCGAAGTACTTGGTGGAAAAAAATTCGCCGAGCAGTTCCTTGACGCCCTCACCGGTCGTCAGTTTGGCGAGCGGCAGCTCGGGGCCGGGTCGCCAGCGGTTGTCGAGACGGGAGAAGGTCGCCGAAACGACCTCTCTCCCGCCGTCGAACCATAGATGCCATTGGCAGGCTAGTTCCTCCGGCGCCCGGTACCAGTCGCCATCCCCTGACCGGCTCGTCTTTGATGCCACGGTGCACGCCTGACGGTAGATGTCAGCCGGTTTGAGTTCACCAGGATCAACGATGTTGAGCATGACTTGAGGGGACAACTGGCGCCGGGCGCAGAGTCACCGGCTTGCACTCACCAGTCCACGGTGTCAGCTGCGACGAGCGCGTGCGATATACCCGTGGCGGTATAGGTGCAGTTGCCGTAGGGCTCACCCACGTCCGGCACATCGCCCGTCCAAGTGTAGCTAAGGGTACTGTCGCTGGGGCACTTGGGCTCGTTTTCCATCAGCAGACCGGCGCCAAAAACGCTGGTACTGGGCAAGGTGGCGCCGATGGAGAGGTTCTGCATGTTGGCGCCCGAGCGGACCGCTTTCTGGACGGCCGAGAGCTGCATCTTGCACTTCGCCTTGTCTGCGCCCTGGCGGTAGGTGCCGAGGCCCATGAAGACGACAGCGATCAGGCCCAGGAGGAGCGCGATCACCAAGCTGATTTCGATGAGGGTCATGCCGGAGGCGTTGAGGCGCTTGGCGAGACGATTGTTGCGGGTGTAGTTGATGTGTGTTTTCATTTTAATTATGGAATTTATATTCCACAGCTTCATTTATCGCGCGCTTTCGGGTTCGTGCAATAAAAAAATTTCTCCATACTTAGGTGAAATGCCGATCTGTAAGCCTACCTTCGGGAAAGATTTCGATTCCTCTTCAATCACGCGTGGCCTCAGGGCATGCTCGGCGTTGGCAGTTCATGTTTTTGAAAAAGGACAGACGTGAGAGGTAGATAATCCGAATTTCGTTAAATTTTAAAAAAAACGAAGCAAATGTCAATAACTATTCCCTCATTCGGTTTTGCCTGTCGCCTCAACCGGGTGCTGGAAGAGGTACTGCCAGACCGGTTCATGCAGAAACTTGCCCGCGGCATCACGTGCCGCAGCAGACCCGGGCACCACGGAACTGTGGGCGCGCTTGGCATTGCCCTGGACCTCAAAGTCGGTGAGCAGTCGACGCGTGTTCTCGTAGGGCGGTGCGCTGCGGTCGACAAACACCAGCGGGCCATGGGCCTGCAAGCCCATCATCTCCCAGGAGCGATCGTAATGATGGCCGGTCCAACCTCCGTCGAGCACATGGGTGAAGGCGAAGATGCGGTTCGAAGACGTCGCCGAGGGCAGCCCCTGCCAGCTCTCCAACTGGTCGCGCGGCCCGCAGAAGCAGACGACCCGGTCGACCGCCTGGTGCTTGGCGAAGCGGGCGGCCGTGGTGGCGCCATGTGAGGAGCCGGCGACGGTGACCTTGTCCCAGCGCAGACCGTCCTTGCCGAGGAACTGCTCCCAACGTCCGCCCGGGTGCTCGCGCGCGAGCCAGCGCACGAACTGGTGGGCGCGCTCCATCATGCCATCCGGCTTGGGGATGGCGCACCAGTCGCTGTGATCCTCGCCGGTGGCGGCCTCCAGACGGATGTCGCCGAGGGTGCGGCCATCGTCGCGGCGGGCGGCAGGCACCAATCCAAACCATTTGTTGGCGTAATGGACCTGGATGACATGCAGGCCAGACTGGTTGAGCCGCTCAAACAGGGCCTCGCTCGGCCCCATCAGCCAGATCACCAGCCGGCCCTGCGGCGCAACGCGGGTGTCGACACAGGCCTGCTGCACATCCTGGGGCTTGCCGTTTTTGTCGGCGAAGACAAAACCGAGTTCCGGGTGCTCACGTGCCTGAGGGTCAATGACGCTGGCGCGGGCACTGAATTGGCGGCGCTGCGGTTGCGGGTCGTCGAAGGCGGGAACGACGGCAGTGGCGGCGAGCGGCAGCAGGGCGAGGAGGAGTCGGGTCATGGCGGTCAGGATTCGAAGCGGCGACCGGCGGGATAACTGCCCAGCACGCGCAGGACAGCGCCGTCGGCGCGGGTTTTGGCGAGGGCCTCGGCCACGGCCGGCACGGCCGGCGAGCCCTCGATTTCGACAAAGAAGCGGTACTGATTGGGGCGACCGCGCACCGGGCGCGATTCCAAGCGCTTCAGATTGATGGCCGCCTCGCTGAGTGGGGTGAGAAAGCGACAAAGGCTGCCGGGCCGGTCGGGCAGATCGACGACCAGGGCCATGCGTTGGTTGGCCGGCCCGGGCGGATTCTCGGCATGGCCGAGCAGATAGAATTGGGTGATGTTGGGCACCTCGCCGGCGATCGGGAAATGCAGCAGGTCGAGGCCGTGGCGGGCGGCGTTCTGGCGCGGGCCGATGGCCGCGGCCCCTTCCAGGGTCGCTGCCTTCTCGGCCGCCTTGGCCGTGCTCGCCTCAACCACCCGGCGCACCTGCGGGTAGTGTGCCGTCAGCCATTCGTCGCAGTGGAAAAACGGCATGGCATGGGAGTGGATCGTGCGCACCTCCGTGCCCGGCCGGCCGAGCAGGGCCAGCTTCACATCCAGGGTCAACTCCTCAACGATGCGCAGCCGGCAGCGGTCGTCGAGCAGGCGGTCGACGGTGTCAATGATGAAGCCCCCGGAGGAATTCTCGATCGGCACCAGGCCCAGCGCGTCCGGTGCGCCAGCGAGGAAGTCAAAGACCTCGCCAATGCTCGCCATGAGACGCACCGGCGTTTCCGGAAAGCGCATGCCGGCGAGCAGGTGGGAGAAACTGCCGTCGGGGCCGAGGCAGGCGAGCACGGCGGGCGGCGGAGAATCAGGCGCGTTCATGAACGCGCCATGCTCCGCGCTGCCAGGGGAAAGGTCAAGACTCACCGAGTCGATGCCAATAGATGAACAGCAGCGGCAGCACGGCGAGACACTCCATGCCCGCTGCGGCCAGGCTGGCGCGGTCGACGGTTTGCAGGGCGGTGGCGATCAGGCTCCAGGCGATGAGCAGGGCCGTGCCGAGCACAACAATCGCCCCCGGACTGAGCCAGCGCCGGCCAGGCCGCGCCTCCTGCTCGGCCAGATCGAGAAACTGCCAGGCTGTCAGCGCCAGAACCGCCATCGCCAGGAAGTCCAGCCCGGGCGTCTCCGCGGAGGCGGCATAATCGTACACGCCGTGCACCACGACGACCATCGGCAGGGCCGTGAGGAAGCCGTCGACCCGGGCAAAGCGTGAGCGCAACGCCTGATAGAGCGCCTGCAGCAGCAGGCCGCTGAGCGCGGCGTGCATGAAATTGGCGGTGAGGAAGCGCACCACCGCGACCCCACCGCCATACTGCTCGTAGTAGTTGAGGTTCTCTTCGAGGGCGAAACCCAGTCCGACAAAAGCACCGGTGAACAGCGCCCGGCCCGGCACCCGCTGCCAGAGTAGCCAGGGCAGGAACAGCGCTCCGGCCGCCAGCTTGGCCAGCTCCTCGCGCAGACCGACACCTCCGACATAGTACCACAGGTCCTGGGGAAAGGGTGCGTCGGCACTCATGCCGTGCACCACCTCCTGCCAGCCGGCCACGCTCAGCGCCGGCATGACGCTGAAGGCCCCAGCCAGCAGCGGTGCCAGCGGCCAGAGCCAGCGCCGGCCCTCGCCCGGCCCCTGCAACACCAGTACCCCATACCACAGCAGGGCGGCAAAACCGGCCAGGGCCAGGGCCGCCACCGGCAGGTGGCTGAGCCGATGCCCCAGCAGGCCGCGCCACTGCCAACCCACATCCCCCAGCAACGTGCCGGCATGATGCTGCAGCAGGGGCGACACCCCCTCCAGCCAGCCCGGTGCGGCCGCCATGGTGGCCAGCGACTCGACATCGCGCAGGCGCAGGGCCAGCCGCAGGGCGGCCTCGCGCGCCGCCGAGGCCGTCTCAAACAGCAACCCCTCGCGCAGCAACAAGGCCAACGCCGCCGCCTGCTCGCGCGCTCGCAGGTGCAGGGT
>JAEYYS010000049.1 GCA_023428335.1 Verrucomicrobiota bacterium
GGGTGGCGACGCTGGCCCACCTGGTCGGGCAGGAATCGACGCTGCGCCGGATTGAGCGCGCGCTGGCTGCGATGGCGGCCTGATCCGCCCTGCAAGAACGGCGGGCTGAGACAGCCCGCCGTTCCTAGCCCCGCCGCGACAGGGGGACTTTGCCCCGGAGATCGCGACGAGGTTGATTAGGCGCCGAGCAGCTTGGTGTAGGCGCTGCCTTCGTTTTGGTCGACGCGCTCCGGCCGGCCCTTGTGGGTGTAGGTGAGCGCGGTGTGGTCGATGCCGAGCAGGTGCAGGATGGTCGCGTGCAGGTCGTGCACGTGCAGGCGGTCCTCGACGGCATACAGGCCGAGGTCATCGGTGGCACCGTAGGTGCGGCCGCCCTGGACGCCGCCGCCGGCCATCCACATGGTGAAACCGGTGGGGTTGTGGTCGCGGCCGTCGCCCTGCTCGCTCATCGGCGTGCGACCGAACTCGCCGCCCCAGATGACCAGGGTTTCCTCGAGCAGTCCGCGTGATTTGAGGTCGCTGAGCAGGCCGGCAATCGGCTTGTCGACGGCATGGCAAAGGCGCGAGTGGTTGGCCTCGATGCTGCGGTGGCTGTCCCACTTGCTGCCGGCGCCGGAGTAGAGCTGGACGAAACGCACGCCGTTTTCGACGAGGCGGCGGGCGAGCAGGCAGTTGCGGCCGAACACGGCGGTGGCCTCATCGTCCATGCCGTAGAGTTTCTTGGTGGCCTCGGTCTCGCGGCTGAGGTCGACCGCATCCGGTGCCTCGGCCTGCATCTGGTAGGCGAGTTCGTAGCCGCGGATGCGGGCATCGAGCTCGGTGTTGCTGGCGCGGGTGGCGTTGTAGTCGCGGTTGAGCGCGGCGAGCAGGTCGAGCTTGTCGCGCTGGCGGCGGCGGTCGACGCCCTTGGGGTTGTCGAGGTACTTGATCGGCACGCCGTCGGAGTTGAATTCGACGCCCTGGTACACCGCCGGCATGAAGCCGTTGCCCCAGTTGCGCACGCCGTTGACGACAGTGCCCTCACTGTCCTTGATGACGACGAAGGCGGGCAGGTTTTGGTTTTCCGTGCCGAGCCCGTAGGAGGCCCAGGCGCCGAGGGAGGGGCGGCCGCCGAAGACCGAGCCGGTGTTCATTGAGCAGACACCGCCGGCATGGTTGATGCCGCTGGAGGCGCAGGAGTGGATGACTGCGAGGTCGTCGGCGTGGCGGGCGACGTTTTCAAACCAGTCGGAGATCCACAGGCCGCCCTCGCCGTGGCGCTTCCAGGTGCGCCGGCATTCGAGCAGGGGCGAATTGGTCTCGCCCATGGCGGTGATCGGCGCCTTGAAGCTGGAGGGCAGCGACTGGCCGGCGAGCTGGTTGAGCAGCGGCTTGTAGTCGAAGGTGTCGAGGTGGCTGGGGCCGCCTTCCATGAACAGGAAGATGACGCTCTTCGCCTTGGCGACGCGCTGTGGCAGGCGCAGGGGAGCCGCCTGCGACTGGCCGGTGAGGGCGGCGAGGGCGACGGCGCCGAAGCCGCAGCCGGCGGTCTGCAGGAAGTCGCGGCGCGAGGTGGGGAGATCGTAGCGATGGCAGCTCATGGCATTAATGGAGGTAAAAGAATTCGTTGGAGTTGAGCAGGACCTGGCAGAGGTCGTTCATGGCCTGGCGGAAGGGGTCGTTGGCCTCGACCGTGCTCGAATCGGAACCGCTC
This sequence comes from Verrucomicrobiota bacterium, assembly GCA_023428335.1. Lineage (GTDB taxonomy): Bacteria > Verrucomicrobiota > Verrucomicrobiia > Verrucomicrobiales > Verrucomicrobiaceae > Prosthecobacter. Next base: position 1,694 of record JAEYYS010000049.1, read on the forward strand.
CAGGCGAACTGCGAGCTGAGCGGGTCGGCGGCACGCCAGACCACCAGCCCGGCCTGCCAGCGTTCCGGATCGGCATTGAGGTCGGCATCGGGCAGCTGGCCGGTGGCAATGCGCACGCCCTCAATGGCGCCGTCCCAGTGGTGCGAGGGCGAGCGCTTGTGCAGGCCGCCAATGACGAGCTGCGCGGCGCCCTGGCTGAGCTTGGAGCGGATGTCGAGCGGCACCACGGCCGACTGCAGCGGTGCCCCTGGGGTGTCGAGGTCGCGCAGGGTGAAGGTAACGCTGCGACCGGTGCAGGACAGTCGGGCGGAGACGTGATGGCGGCGCCCGAGGGTGACGCGCAGGTCGGAGGCGACGACCTGGTAGCCAATGTTGGCGTTTTCATCCTCGCCGACGACCTGCAGGATGAGGTTGCGCGGCTTGTACCGGGATTTTTCGCCAGTGACGCCGAGGCTCCAACCGAAGGCTTCGAGGCTGTCCTTGCCGCTGGTCCAGCGCGAGGCAATGGTGCGCACCGAGGCATTGACGTCGATGCTGTCGAGGCGGACGACGGCTTCGACGGTGAATTCATCGCCCTCCTTCTCGCCGGGCTGGACGAGCAGGCGCTCATGCGGGCTGTTCTCCTTGAAACCGGAGGCGTCGCCACTGGCGGCATCGGCGCTGGCAGCCGGCATGGCACCGCCGGAGCGGCTCTTGAGGAAGCCCTCGGCGACGGCGCGTTCCTTGTCGCTCGGCGGGCGGCCAAGCACGGCCAGCCAGGCGTCATCAACGCTGCGTGCCTGCTCAGCCAGGCGGCGGGCGCGGGCGAGCAGCCAGTCGCCATTGAGCAACTGCAGGGCCTGGGTCGGCGTCGTCGTGCTCTGGCGTTCGGAGGTGCTGGCGAAACCGGCGGGCATGTCGAGGGCGCGCAGCAGCTCGTTCGGGTTGTTGCGCTTCTTCATCGTGTACACCGAGCGGCGCGTGCCGTTGCCATCACCGGCCGGACCGCCGGCGGCGGGATCAAGCTCACCGCTGACCGCCAGCAGGGCATCGCGCACCTGCTCGGCATCGAGGCGGCGCGGGTGGAAGCGCCAGAGGAAGCGGTTGGAGGGATCGACCTTCGCCGCGGTGGCATCCGGTTCGCGGCGCGCGGTCTGACGGTAGGCGGCCGACAGCAGGATCTCGCGATGCAGGGGCTTCAGGCGCCAGCCGCCCTCGACAAAACGGCGGGTGAGGAAGTCGAGCAGTTCCGGATGGGTCGGTGGTTCGCCGAGGGTGCCGAAGTCGCTGGCGGTGGCGACGATGCCGCGGCCGAAGTGGTACTGCCAGACGCGGTTGACGATGACACGGGTCGACAGCGGATTGTCCGCGCGGGTGATCCAGTCGGCGAGCACCGTGCGCCGGCCGGTGGAGTTGCCCTTGGGGGTGATCTTCGGCTCCTGGGGCTCCAAGATCGACGGGAAGCCCGGGGCGATGTCCTGCTCACCCTTGCGCGTCTTCAGGGCGTTGGCGGGCGGCACCGGTCCGGCATCGGTGGCAACAAAGGCGTCCATCAGGGGCGCCGGCTTGAGGTGATCGAACTTCTTCAGCTCCGCTTCGAGCGCCTTGTACTCGGCCTTTTGGGCATCGCCCTTGAGGCTCTTCATCGGGTCGAAGGTGCGGCGCTCATGGGTCATCTGGCGTTCGCACAGGCCGGCGAGCTGCTTCTCGTAGGCATCGCGCTTGGTCGCCGGCTTGTTGACCATCGCCTGCAAGTCCTCGGTGAAGCGCTTGAGGGCGCGCTCGACACGCGGTTGGAGGATCGGCTGGGTCAGGGCATCCATCTTGGCGCGGATCTCCGCGGTGGCCTTTTCCCACTTCGCCATCTGGGCGTCGTGCGCGCGCTGCTGCTCGGGCGTCGCCAGCTTGAGGTCGTCGCGCCATTGCACCGGCGTGAAGAAGGCGCGCAGGCGGTAGTAGTCCTTCTGCAGGATGGGATCAAACTTGTGGTTGTGGCAGTGGGCGCAGCCCATGCTCAGGCCGAGGAACAATTCGCCGGTGGTGTCGGTCATGTCGGTGACGATGATGTCCCACTGGCCGCGCACATCGCGCTGGTTCCATTCATACACCGGATGGCGCAGGAAGGCGGTGGCAATCATCACCTCCGGATTGTTCGGCGCGATCTCATCGCCCGCGAGCTGCTCGCGCACGAACTGGTTGTAGGGCTTGTCGCTGTTGAACGACTTGATGACGTAGTCGCGGTAGGGCCAGACCGTCGGCCGGTAGGCATCGGCATTGTAGCCGTCGCTCTCGGCATAGCGCACGAGGTCGAGCCAATGCTGGGCCCAGCGCTCGCCGTAACGAGGGCTGGCGAGTAGGGCGTCGACCAGCTTTTCATAGGCATCGGGCCGCTTGTCGTTCACGAAGGCATCGATCTCCGCCTTGGTGGGCGGCAGGCCGTGCAGGTCGAAGTACACGCGGCGGACCAGCTCGTGACGATCGGCCTGCGCGGCCGGCGTCAGGCCGTTTTCGGCCTGCTTGGCGATGATGAAGCGGTCGATGTCGTTTTGCACCCAGTCGCTCTGCACCGCCGGCGGGTTGACCTTGGCGACCGGCTGGAAGAACCAGTAGTTGCGCTGTTCCTCGGTGAATCCACCCTCGGTCACAACGACCTTCTTGCCGGCCTCCTCGGGCCAGGGCGCGCCCAAGGCGACCCATTTTTCCAGGGCGGCGATCTGGGCGTCCTTGAGTTTGCCGCCACTGTTCTTCGGCGGCATCTGGAAGTCGGCGTCGTGGTAGCGCACCGCTTCAATCAGGGGCGAGGCATCGGGCTTGCCCGGCACCACGGCCGGGCCGGTGTCGCCACCGGTCTTCAGGTAACCGATGTGATCCACGCGCAGTCCCCCCTTCTGCTTGGTGCCGCTGTGGCACTCGTAGCAGCGCTCGACGAGCAGGGGCCGGACTTCCTTCTCAAAAAACTGCAGCGCGGCATGCTGCGCCTCGTCGGCCGCAGCCGGGAAGGCGGCGAGGCCGGCGAGCAGAAGGGCGTGGGCGTAGGGACGGGAGTGCATCATGTTCACAAAAGGAAGTCAGGAAGGATACGGTTTTGGACACGAAATTTGGCAAAATCGCGGCGGGGCTGCGGTCAGCCGAAGAGTGCGGCAATGGGGCGACCGCCGTCGGTGATCGGCACGGGGCGGCCGGCCTCGTGCAATTCCTTGCTGGGATCGATGCCAAGCGCGGCGAGGAGGGTGGCGTGGAAATCGGGGATGGAGACCGGGTTTTCGACGATGTTGGCACCGAGTTCATCGGTGACGCCCCAGGCGCCGCGGTGCTGCAGGCCGCCGCCGGCGAGCACGAGGCTGAAGGCGCTGCTCTGGTGACCGCGCCCGCCGCGGTTGTCGAATCCCGCAGGGCGACCGAACTCGGTGCCGGTGGCGATGAGGGTCTTGTCGAGCAGGCCCTTGTCCTCCAAATCGCGGATGAGGGCGGCGAGGGCGGTGTCGAGCTCGCGGATCAGCACGTGCTGGTTGAGCTGGCCTTCGAAATGCGTGTCCCAGCCGGTGCCGTTGATGAAGTTGAGGTTGTGGGAGACCTCGATGAAGCGCACGCCGGCCTGGGTGAGGCGACGGGCGAGCAGGCAGCGCTGGCCGAACTCGCCGCCGTACGACTCGCGCAAGGCGGCGGGTTCCTCGGCGAGGTTGAAATTGCGCATGAACTTCGGTCCGGCCCAGCGGCGGGCCTGCTCCTGGAGTTCGGCGTAGTGAGCGAGGGCGATTTCCCGTGCCGGGCTGGCGGGTGCGGTGGCGAGTTGGGCGCGCCGGGTCAACTGGCGGGCGGAAAGCCCCTCCGGCTGGGTGAAGCCGGCCGGGCCGCTTTCGGTGTCGACCAGGTAAACACTGGCGTGGCGCGGCCCGAGGAAGCCGGGGCCGCGGCTGACATTCGGATAGCCGATGAGCATGTAGGCGGGCACGTCCTCCGAGGCGGCGCCGCGCTGGTGGGCGATGAGCGAACCGAGCGAGGGATAGGTGACCGTGCCGCTGATCATGCGGCCGGTGTGCACGAGGTTGGTGGCGAAGGCGTGCTCGTCGACAACGCGATGGTTGACGGTGCGCACCGCCGTCAGACGGTCGGCCAGCCGCGCGGTCTGCGGCAGATGCTCGGTGAACCGCACCCCCGGCACGGCGGTGTCGATGCTGGCGTAGTCGGACCCGGCGACCTTGGGCGAGGAACGCGGGTTGCCGCGGCGCTTCGGATCGAAGGTGTCGAGCTGCGACATGCCGCCGCCGAGCCAGAGAAAGATGCAGTGCTCGGCCTTGCCCTTCGGCAGGTGCACGGGCGTGGCACCGGCTGGCAGGGAGGCTCCGGCGAAGGGGGTGGCGGCGAGGGCAGCGCTGCGTTGGAGAAAGCGACGACGGTTCATGGGGTCAGCGAAGGTGGAGCCATTCCGGCAGGTTGATCAGGTGCCAGGCGAGGTCTTCGAAGCGCTCGCGCCAGTCGGCAGCTAGCCGGGCGGTGGGAGGTTGGCCGCGGCGGGCGCGGGCTTCGATTTCGCCGGCGAGGGCGTTGGCCGGACCATCGAGGTGGTTCGACCAGGTGACAAACTTCAGCGGCACGCGCTTGGCGGCTGGCGCAGCCGGCGGCTCGACGCGGCGACTTTCAAAGCCCGGGGCGAGCAGGTCGCGTGCGGCGGCGCGTTCGGCCTCGCTGGGCGGGCGGGTGAGCAGGCGCAGGTGCAGGCGCTCGATGAGGCGGTCGAGCGGTTGTTCCTCAAGCGCCAGTTGGGTGAGGCCGTGGGCCTCGCTCAGCCGGGTCGCCCAGGCGCTGAGGGTGCCGTTGGCGAGCACCGCAGGCTGCAGCACGTTGGGATCGCTTTCGCGCAGGCTGACCGGCGACTGCCGGGCACCGCGCCAGCCGAAGGCTTCGAGCACGGTGATGACGGCCTGGGTGCGCGGCAGGGTGAGGCTGGGACGGTCGCGCTCGTTCGAGGTCGAGGTGAGCATCCAGGCGCGGCTCGGACGACCGAGCGAGCGCATGTTGGAAATGCCATCGAGGTCAAAGCAGAGTTCCTCCAGATCGAAGGGCGTGCCGGTGCTGGCGAAGAGCGAGTCGACAATCTGCTCGGCGGCGAGCCGGCGCGGCGCAGGACCGACGAAGAGCGGTTCGGTCTGTTCGAGCTGCGGCAGGCTGGCGCGCTGGTAGGCGTGCGAGGCGAGGATCAGGCGCGACACGGCCTTGAGGCTGTAACCCGAGCGGACGAACTCGCGGGCCAGCCAGCGCAGCAGTTCGGGGTGGGTGGGTTCAGAGGCTTCCCAGTCGCCCGGGTTGGCGACCAGACCGCGGCCCATGAGACGCTGCCAGACGCGGTTGACCAGCACTTCCGCGAAGCGCTCGTTCTGTGGCGCGGTGATCAGCGCGGCGAGGCGGTCGCGCGGGTTCTTCGGATCGGCGGCGAGACGGTCGGCGGCGGCGGCATCGCCCAGCTTCGCGAACGGCCAGGCGGGCGCCACTTCGGTGTCGGGCTTGAGCGTGACCTGAATGAGCGCCTTGCGACCGCCGGCATGCAATTTGTCGGTGGGCACGCTGCTGGTGGCGGGCACCTTCAAGGGCGCCTTGTTGAGCAGGGCGGCGAGCTGGAACAGCTGTTCCTGCTTGGATTCATGCGCCGGCGCATCGTGGCAGCGCGCGCACTTCATCTCGACGCCAAGGAAGGCGCTGGCGACGATGGCCGCCTTTTCCGCCAGCGGGGCGTCGTTCTGACCGGCAAGGGCGAAACCGGCCGGGCCACCGTTGTTGGCGCTGCCTTCCATGCGCACCAGTTCGGTGACGAAGGCGTCCATGGGCAGGTCATCGCGCAGGGCCTCGTGAATCCACCAGCGGAAGGGGCCGCTGTTGTTGAGGCTGCCGGTGAGCAGGTTGGGATTTTCGGCGAGCACATCGAGCCAGTAGCCCATCCAGTGATCGGCCCAGCGCGGGTCGGTCAGTCGCTTCTCGATGGCCTGCACACGGCGCTGCCCGGCCGGTGCAGCCAGGAAATCGCGGATCTCCGCCTCGCTCGGTGGCACACCGACGGTGTCGAGGCTGAGTCGACGCAGGAAGGTCAGGTCGTCGGCCAGCGGCGGCAGTTGCAGGGTGCTGACCTGGAATTCCGGCCAGCGCGCGCCCTGGCGGATCCAGGTGTCGAGCAGCGCCGTCTCCTTGTCGCTGAGGCGGTCGCCCTTGGGCGGCATGACGCTGTCCTCGTCGTGGCTGCGGATGCGCTGGAGCAGGGCACTGGCCTCGGGTTTGCCGGGCACCAGCGCGGGGCCATCGGCATCCCCGCCGCGCAGGGCGTCGGCCAAGCGGTCCAAACGCAGCCCCCCCTTGGCCTTGCTGCCCTGATGGCAGTCGTAGCAGCGGCTCTCAAGCAGTGGCCGGATGTCGCGGTAGAAATCCGGGCCATCGGCCGGAACATCGCGATAAGCGGGTGCCACCTGGGCGATCCGGGCGCCGAGGAAGTGATCGACTGCATTGAGCGCGGGCAAACCGTCCGGCAACGCCGGCACCGGCACCTCAGGGGTGGCGGTCAGCCAGGCCTCAGCCGCGGCACGACGCTGCTGCCAGTAGGGGGCCTGCTTGGCGCGCAGGGCGAGCCGGCGCTCGGTGTTGAGGCGGTCGAGATGGGCGCGTCGCTCGGCCTCATAGGCGGCCCAGCCGGCGTCGGTGTAGGGCACGCGCCGATTGCCCGGTGCCAGCAGTTGCCAGTGCGACTCGCCCTCGCGCGACCAGGCGACCACGGTTTCGCCGAGCCCGGGGCGGACCGTGCCAAAAACCGTTTCCAGAACCACGAGGTGGGGACGTTGGCCGTCGGACTCGAACTCGCACCAGGCCTCGCGGTTGCCGGGCGGGGCGAAGCGGAAATCGGGGCCGAGGTCGAGGTAGCGATCCTGCTCGGAGGTAAGGTGGTGGCCGTTCAGGTTCGATGGCATGAGCGGCGTATCGAGCAGTTGCCGACCGTCGATCACCAGCCGGGCGACGCCGCGCGCACGCAGCAGCAGGCGGTGGCGGCCCTTGGGCAGGGAAACGAGCGCCGAGGCGCGCAGCAGGGTGTTGGACGGCGGATCGCCGCGCACACCCGTGGCGGTGTACACCTTGGGCAGTTCAAAGAAGCCAAAGGCTTGCTCCGTGAGGACTTCGGCGACCGGCAGCGCGCGGTCGGGCCATTCGCGGCGGCCGGGCACGCCCTCCGTGCTGAGTTCGACCTTCACCGCGCCGGCGGGCACGTCCTCGCGCCGCACCGGCGGTGGCGGCGGTTGCAGGGCGTAGCGCGGTTCGAAGGCCGCACTGTTGAGCACTCCGCGATGCAGGGTGAGTGCATCGAGCCGCCCGCGATACCAGCCCTTGTCGCCGCCGATCTGCAGTTCGCCGGGGCGCTGCACCGGCCCGCGCAGGGTGGACTTCTCCCACTTGCCGGAGAAGAGCTGCATGCGGCCATTCAAATACAGCAGGACGCTGGTGGGATCACCAAAGGTGTAGGTGACGGCCACGTGATGCCAGTCGAGCCCGGCCAGGGAGATGCTGCCACTCCACCACTGGTGGCGCTCCGGCACGGCGTCCGGCTTTTCCGGCTCGGCCGCAAAGCAGAGACCGACACGCATGGCGCTGGCGCTCAGGCGCTCCAGGGTGAGGCCGTACTGCAGGTTGTCGTCGACGCGTCCGGCTCGGGTCGGATCGCCCTTGGCGAGTACAAAAACCGGCTTCTTCTCCGGCAGCCCAGCATCCGGCGCGACCCAGGCCTCGAAGGTGACACTGTCGCCATGGCGAAAAGCCGGCGCCTGTTCGTGCGGCACGCGCAGCTGGTCGGCAGCCGAGGTGAAGGCCGCCGCCAGGTTGGCATCGTCGAACCGCGGGTGCAGCGGCGGGCGCGGCCCGGGCACGGTGCGTGGCCATGTGCCGAGCGCGTCGCGGTCGTCGAAATGCCAGGCGGCGGCCGCAGGCGGCGGCAGGGCGGCGAGGATCGCCGTGGCGATGGCCGCCATGCCGCGGTCGCCCGGGTGTTTGGCGACGCCGGCATGGTCGAAATCGCGTTCCGAGCGGGCGTAGTTTTCCTCGTTCTCACCGAGCGGGGCGATGTCGACAAAGGTGGCGCCCAGCGCGCGGCTGGCCTCGCGCAGGGCCATGTCCTTGGCGGCATCGGCCCAGAAGCAACTGCGCACCAGGATCGTCGGTCGGCGCCCGGCGCGCAGGCTTTCCAGCAGGCGGATCACGTCGGTCTGGAACTGCGCCTGCGCGGCCGGGGTCTGCAGCTTCGGCACGTTTTCACCGATGGCGAGCACGATGAGATCGGCGCGGAAGTCGATCGCTTCCCTGAGCTTGGCAGCGACGTCGTACTCGCGATGGCTGCGCTCGAAGTCGGCAATGTTTTGCACGTGCAGCACGGGCGGTGTGCCGGTGCTCTTGGCGAGGCCTTCAGCGACGAGGTGGACATAATCCTTGGCCTCGGCGCTGGCGGCCATGCCCCAGTTGCCGGACCAGCCGATGTCGGCCTTGGGGCCGTGCCGGGTGATGCTGTTGCCGAGCACAAGCAGGCGCACCGGTTCGGCGAAGGCCGGTGTCAGCAGGCAGGCGAGAAGAAGGGGAAGCAGGCGGGACATGAAGGGGATCAGGGGTTGTTGCGATTCAGCACCCAGTCCCAGCGCTCGCCGGCTTGGCGGAGCTGGGGTTCCAGGTCGCTGGCCAGTAGCAGGCGACGTTCGATGAGGTCCTGCAGGCACTGGCGCACGCGGGCGAGGTAGGTGTCTTTGGAGGCATAGCGTTCTTCCAAAGAGGGGCGCGGGTCGTCGGTGGCATCGCGTTCGGCGCGGGTGTGGGCAAAGGGCACCCAGGCACCGCGCAGCAGCACGGGCTCATGCGGGGAACCCAGTTCGACCGGTCGCAAGACCCAGCCGGTGGCGGTGCCGAGCGGCACGGCGACATCGGGCAAACGGATACCGCCGAGGTCGTTGCCATCGGCATCGACCTGCGGCACGAGCAGCGGCAGTTCGGCACCGCCCCCCGCTCCGCCGGGCCAGCGTGGATTGGCCACACGCGGTCCCGCGCTGAGGTCGTTGGGCGCGGCCAGGCCTGGCACCTTGGGAAACCGCACGGTCGCGACCGGCACCAGTGTGCCGTCGGTCAGCTTCGGATGCACGCTCGGCGGCGGCTCCTCGCCGTCGCTCACCCAGCGCTGCAGGGCAAGGCGCAGGGCGGTGATGCAGGCGTTGGCATTGACCGGATTGGCGAGCGGCGCGCTGGGCACCTGGGCGGTGGGCGGAAAGGGCGCCGGGCCATGCGAGGTGCCGGCAAAGAAGTAGGTGCGGACGTTGGCCGGCAGCTCGAGGTCACGCGTTCCCTGCGGATCGGTGTGGATGAGGGCGGCCACCCGGCCGGCGCCCCAATACTCGGCAGCCATGTTCGTGTAAAACACCTTCGGCACGTGGCGCACGCGCGGGTTGTCGAGCAGCCCCTCGCTGACGCCGCTGACCGGATCCGCTTGGGCGGTGTCGGCAAAGGGATAGGAGGCGGTGTGATAACCCGCGACGGCGCGCGGGGTCGCTCCGCGTTCGTTCAGGACGAGGCGGCCGGCACCGGCGACGTGGGCGATGACGCCGTCAAACACCGGTCGATCCGATTCGTCCGTGTTGAAGCCGAGGTAGAGGAAGTCGCGCAGGAAGCGACCGCATTGCGAGGAGCCGAAGGCGAGGGCCTGACGGACCTGCACTGGCGCGTCGTCGGCATGCCTGAGCCAGGCCACCGCATCGCGGATGGCCGCATAACCGAGGCCGGCGACCGGTGGATTTTCGCTGAGGTAAAAAATCTCATGGGTGCGGCCCGGTGCAAACCCGCCCAGCAGGCGCAGGCGACCCTCGCGCAGGCTCCACGAGGCGCGTGGCAGCGTCTCGCCCTCGGGAAAGGCGGCGCGGTGGCGGACGACAAGTCGACTGTCAGGGCCGTCGAGATCGACGGGAGGATAGTCGGCCAAGTCGGTGAGAACCTGTTCATCGACACGCTTGTCCGGCGTGAAGACCGCGCGCACGAGATGACGCAGGGGCCGACCATCGGGCTGGCGCGCCCGCGGCGCCTGCAGGCGCAGCTTGCCGGGGCTGGCGGGGATGTCGAATTCCCAGCCGATCTGGACCACGGTTCCCCCCTGATCGACCATCCAGTCGGCCAAGCTGGACTTGCCGCCGCGGTTGGGGATTTCGATCCAGATGGTGCCGTTGGCGCGCGCCGGATCGCTCGGGCGCAGGATGCGCAGATCGGCCTGGAAAGCCACACGCCCGGCGGCGTTGCGCGGAGCCAAAGCGACATCGGCAATGAGCGCATTCTGCGGCAGAGCCGGATCGATTTCGAAGTGGAGTTGTCCGCTCAGTTCCTCATAGCCGCTGGCGCCGAGGTCGCGAGGCTGCGCCCATTCGACGCGCACGACGCCGGCACCGGCAAACGGTGCCGTGCCCAGTCCGAGCAGGACAAGCAGACAGCGGAGAGAGGAGAACACTGGATCAGTACGTGCTCCACCTCGCGGCTTTGCCGGGGGCTCCCCCCCACTTTCGTGGGGGTCCGGCCAGACCCACGTGGCGCAGCGCCTCGGGCGGCGGGCCGTCAAAGTGGGCGCTGGGCACGTTGCCGACGTAGCCGATGGCCTTCATGCCCTCCGGCGTGGTGTAATAGCCGCCGGCAGCCAGATCGCGAAAACGCTTGAAGAAGGCCGCCGCTTTTTTGTGCTCGGGCTTCGGTTTCGCCTGGGCGAGGTCCTCGCTCAGCGCGGTCTGATCCTCGACGGAGAGTTTGGCGAAGGTCTGCTGAAACCGCCGCTGCGCCTCGGCCTCGATCCAGGCCAGACCGTCGAGCAGCGTGCGACGATCGCCGACCTGCTGCGGATAGGGGGCGCTGATCCATTCGTCGATGAAGTCGGGCACGCCGACCGCGGAGGCGGCGGGTGAGGTGTCGTCGGCCGGCAGGATCAGGTCGCAGAGCGCGCGCACCGTGTCCCGCTGCGCCGCGTCGAACGTCAGCGGCCAGACATCACCCGGTTGGTAGATCTTCACCATGCTCGGATCGGGACCGTAGCCCTTGGCGGCGACAGCGGGGGCCGCAGCGGGCAGGGAAGGGGCGTGAGCACTGAGCGCGGCACTGGCGGCGAGCATCCACTGGATCGACTCGCGACGGCTGAGGCGGGAGGAGGACGGAGAGGGATGCATCACAGGTTTTGCCGTTTGAGTTCCGCCATCAGGTGGTCGGCCATGCGCCAGGCCAGCGCCATGAGGGTGAGCGTCGGGTTCTTGTCGGCCGTGCTGGCAAAGGGCGCGCCATCGGCGAGGAAGAGGTTTTTCACGTCCCAGGTCTGGCTCCAGGCATTGGTCACCGAACTGGCCGGATCGGCGCCCATGATGGCACCACCCACTTCATGGATGACCGTGCCGCCGGCACGAATCGCCTGCAGCGGATTGTCGGCGGGCGGCTTAAGCAGCCGGCCGCCCAAGGCGTCGAGCAGTTCGGCGATGTGCTGCTGCTGGTGGCGCACCTGGTTGAGTTCGAAGTCCGACCACTGCCAGTGGAAGCGCAGCACGGGAATGCCCCACTGGTCCTTCACTTCAGGGTCGAGTTCAGCAAAGCACTGGTCGTTGGGCAGCATGGTGCCCTGCGCGCCGAAACCGAGGCGACTGCCGTAAAAGCGCTTGGCCTCCTGCTTGAGCCGGCGACCAAACAACGTGCCGTTGCTGCCGGCCAGGGTGTCGATGCCGCTGGTGACACCGAGCGACGGCATCTGCCGGCCACTGGTGAACTCGAGGTGGTAGCCGCCCGGGAAGCCGAGTTCGCCCTTGCGGTTGGCGTCGTGGCGCGTCCATGGCACGTAGGCATGCGGTCCGCCCGCGCCGTCCTCGTTGTGAATCGGCATGCCCTCAAAGGCCGGAATGTGCGCGCTCAGGCTGCTCGACACGGAGTCGGTCAAATACTTGCCGACCTTGCCGCTGGAGTTGGCGAGTCCATCCGGGAAGAGCTTCGATTTTGAGTTGAGCAGCAGTCGCACCGACTCCTGCGAACCCGCCGCCAGCACGACCACACGGCCGCGCGCGCGGCCC
>JAEYYS010000075.1 GCA_023428335.1 Verrucomicrobiota bacterium
CGTGGCCGCCGGCCTGGGCGAGCGCGCCGAGGTGGCGGGTGGCGTTTTGCGAGAAGCTGTTGCCGATGGTGAGCAGGCGCACCGTGCGGGCCTCGGCCGCGGACACGGCGAGCCAAACGACGAGAAGCAGGCGGAAGAACATGCCCCAGCAAAGCGCCCGGGGACGGCCTTGGCAAGCGGGCGCCTTCGTTCTTGCCACCGCGGCGTTCCGGCCTAAGGAAGCACGGAACCCCAACCCACCACGACCATGATCCACCTCACCGGCATTGCAGACGAAGCAGGCGCATCCCTCGATGTGCAAATCCGCGCCCATCAGGAACTCGGCTGGAAAAGCATCGAGATGCGCGTCGTCGAACTCGACGGCGTGAAGGGCAACCTGCACGAGATCCCCGAGGCGACCTTTGACAAGGTCTGCGAAACCCTGGCCGCCGCCGGCATGGGCGTCAGCGGCTTTGGCTCGCTCATCGGCAACTGGGCGAAGAAGATCACCGACGACTTCAGCATCACCGAGGCCGAGATCGCCCGCGCCATCCCGCGCATGCAGCGCCTGGGCACGAAGCTGATCCGCGTCATGAGCTACGCGGTCTGCAAAAACGAGGACGGCAGCGACGCCGCCGAGCAGCACGTCGACGAGCGCATCCGCCGCATGCGCGAGATCAACAAGCGCTTTGCCGATGCCGGCCTGACGGTCGTTCACGAAAACTGCATGAACTGGGGTGGCATGAGCCCGACCTACGTGCGCCGCATGGCCGAGGCCGTGCCAGAGATGAAGTGGGTGTTCGACACCGGCAACCCGGTCTTCATCGACGACCGCGACCGCCCGGGCCACAAGCAGGACTCCTGGGAGATGTACCAGGCCATCAAGCCGCACATGGTCCACGTGCACGTCAAGGACGGCCGCTGGATCAAGGAAAAGGGCGACGCCGAGTACACCTTCCCCGGCGAGGGCGACGGCCAGACCGAGCGCATCCTCAAGGACCTGGTCGAAACCGGGTATGCCGGCCACATCAGCATCGAACCGCATGTCGCCGTCGTCTTCCACGGGGCCGGCGCCGCCGATGAGCTGTCGCCCGAAGCCAAGGCCAAGCTGCAGTACGACAGCTACCTGAAGTACGGTCGCATGCTCGACGCCATGCTGCGCCGCCTGGGCGCGCCGCTCGCCTGAGTCCGGCGCGCCGGGAATCCCTCCCGCGATCGCCATGGCCACCCTGCTCGCCGAACACCTGCGCTTCCGCTACCCCGGCGGTGGTTTTGGTTTGGCATTGACGCGCCTGGAACTGCGCGCCGGTGAACCCCTGGCCGTGCTCGGTGCCAGCGGCGGCGGCAAGACCACCCTGCTGCGCCTGCTCTCCGGCCTGCTGCTGCCGGAGGCGGGCCGCGTCTGCCTCGATGGCGGTGAGGCGCTCGGCAATCTCTCCAGCGAGGCCCGCCGGACCCTGCGCCTGCGCCGCATGGGCCTGGTCTTCCAGGACTTCGCCCTGCTCGATTACCTGACGGTGGCGGAAAACCTGCTGCTGCCGGGTCGCTTCCTCGGCCTGGAGCCCGGCCCGGCCGAAGCGCGCGCCCGCCAACTGGCGGAACAGTTGGAGATCGACGCGCACTGGACGCAGACCGCCGGTCGCCTGTCGCAGGGCGAACGCCAGCGGGTCGCCGTGGCGCGCGCTTTGGTGCACGCGCCGGATTTCGTGTTTGCCGATGAACCCACCGCCTCGCTCGATCCCGCGCGGCGTGGCCGGGTGATGGACCTGCTGCTGGAGGCCAGCCGCGCCGCCGGCGCCTGCCTGGTCATCGTCACCCACGACCCCGAGGTGGCCGAGGCCTGCCCGCAACGCCTGCGCATGGAGGAACTGCGCGCATGACGCCCCCCGCCCTGCACCTCGCCCTGCGCTACGTCGCGCGTCACCGCCTGCAGACCTGGCTGCTGGCCGGCGCACTCGGCCTGATGCTCGCCGTGCCGCTGTCGCTGCGCCTGTTCCTGCGCGCCGCCGAAACGCAACTGCAGGCCCGTGCCGAACAGACGCCGCTCGTGCTCGGCGCCCGCGGCAGCGCCCTCGATCTCATGCTGGCGGCACTCTACTTCAAACCCCAGGCCCTGCCGCCGCTCGACCTCGCCGCGGTGGAGTCGCTGCGGGCCGACGGCCTCGCCCAGGCCATCCCGCTGCACCTGCGCTTCCATGCCCAAGGTGCGCCAATTGTTGGCACCGAACTCGACTACCTCGACTTCCGCCGCCTGCAGCTCGCCGCTGGGCGACCCTTTGCACGGCTGGGCGACTGCGTGCTCGGCGCCGCCGTGGCCGAGGCCCGTGGGCTGAAACCGGGGGATGCCGTGTTCTCCTCGCAGGAACAGGTCTTCGATCTCGCCGGCGCCTACCCGCTGAAGATGCGCGTCACTGGCGTGCTCGCGCCCACCGGCACGGCCGATGACAACGCGGTGCTGGTCGATCTGAAAACGGCCTGGCTGATCGCCGGTCTCGCCCACGGCCACGACGAGGTGAGCGGCGATGCCGTGCTCCAGCGCGAGGCGCAGGGCACGGTCGCCAACGCCAGCGTGCGCCTCTTCAACGAGGTGACCGAGGCCAACCTGAACAGCTTTCATTTCCACGGCGATCCCGGTCGCTTCCCGGTTAGCGCCGTGCTGGTGCTGCCGCGCGATGCCAAGGCCGAGGCGATCCTGGCCGGTCGTTACCTCGATGCCAAACTGCCCGCGCAGTTGATCCGGCCGGGCGACGAATTTCGCGCGCTCATGGCCACCCTGTTCCGCGTCGAGCGACTGGTGCTGGCCGTGCTGGCGGTGGCGGCGACCGCAGCGCTGGCGGTGGCCATCCTCGTCTTCGCCCTGTCCTTCCGCCTGCGCCGGCGCGAGTTCCAAACCTTGGAGGATCTCGGCGTTGCCCGCAGCGCCTTGGCACGGGTGAAAGCACTGGAAGTCCTGCTCACCGGCGCGCTCGGCCTGGTGATCGCCGGTCTGCTGGCCCTGCTGGTGCACTGGCAGGCGCCGCAGTGGGCCGGCCTGCTGCTGGGCGGTTCCTGACGGATGTCTGCGCTTGCCCGCGAGGCGTGCCCGGTCTCTATTCAAGCTCACGCCGAATGCACATCGCCGACATCCTCACCCAGCAGCGACCGACGCTGTCCTTTGAGTTCTTCCCGCCCAAGACCGCGGAGGCCTCCGAGGCGTTGTACCAAACCATCGGCGAGCTCGAGGCCTACAAACCCTCCTTCGTCAGCGTCACCTATGGCGCCGGCGGCTCGACCCGCGAACTGACCCATGACCTCGTCGTGCGCCTGAAAACCACGACCTCGCTCGACCCGATCCCGCACCTCACCTGCGTCTGCCACGGCGAGGCCGACATCCAGGCCATCCTCGAACGCTACGCCGAAGCCGGCGTCAGCAACATCCTCGCCCTCGGCGGCGACCCGCCGCGCGACCTCGCCGGCTACGACCGCAACAAGGATGCCTTCCAGCATGCGGCCGACCTGGTGCGCTTCATTCGCCGCTTCAACGAACGCGGCGGCCACTCCGACAAGCGCGGCTTTGGCATCGGCGTCGCCGGCTTTCCTGAAGGCCATCCCACGACTCCGAATCGCGTCCTGGAAATGGAACATCTGAAGGCGAAATGCGACGCCGGCGCCGATTACATCTGCACCCAGTTGTTCTTCGACAACCACGACTTCTTCGACTTCCGCGACCGCTGCCGCCTGGCCGGCATCGACATCCCGATCATCGCCGGCATCATGCCGATCACCAGCGCGGCCGGCATGCGCCGCATGGCCGAACTCGCCGCCGGGGCGCGTTACCCGGCCAAGCTGCTGCGCGCCATCCAGCGCTGCGGCGGCGATGAGGAGGCCGTGCGCCGGGTCGGCGTGCACTACGCCACCGAGCAGTGCCGCGACCTGCTGGAAAACGGCGTCGACGGCATCCATTTCTACACCCTCAACAAA
>JAEYYS010000079.1 GCA_023428335.1 Verrucomicrobiota bacterium
CGCTGATAGGGGCCAAGCGTCGGTGATGTAGTACTCGGATGCGCCACCTCTTCCTATGCCTCCTCATCGTCACTTCCCCCGCCCTGAGTTTGGCCGCCGACCTTCATGTGGGCGCGGCGACCGTGGACATCACGCCTGACCGCCCGGTGGCGCTGGACGGGCAGATGCATGTGCGCATCTCGGAAAAACCCGAGACACCGATCTTTGTCACCGCCCTGGCCCTGGAATCCCGCGAGGGCGACCAGTCGCTGGACCAGGCCCTCATGATTTCATGCGACCTCGTGGCCATCCGCCAGGGGCTCATCGAGCTGGTGCGCGAAAAGGCGCAGGGCAAGTTGCCTGGATTGGATCTGAACAAGCTCGTCCTCAATGCCACGCACACGCACACTGCGCCGGTGACGATGAAGGGCGATCGCTACAGCCTGCTCGGCAGGAAGGTGATGCTGCCGATGGAATACACCCGCTTCCTGGTGGACCGCCTGGTGGAGGCGGCGGTGCAGAGCTGGAACAGCCGCAAGCCAGCCAAAGCAGGCTGGGGCCAGGGCCAGGCCGTGATCGCGCAGAACCGCCGTGCGACCTACGCGGACGGCACCGCCAAGATGTATGGCGCCACCCATGTGCCGGAGTTTCGCGGCATCGAGGGCTATGAGGATCACAATCTCGACGCGCTGTTCTTCTGGGATCTCAATGACAAGCTCATCGCTACCGCGGTGAATGTCCCCTGCCCCTCCCAGGAAGTCGAGGGCCTCAAGGAGATCCATGCCGACTTCTGGGACCCGGTGCGCCGCCAGTTGCGCGAGCGCCACGGCAAGGATCTGCACATTCTCGCCTGGACCGGCGCCGGCGGCGACCAAGTGCCGCGCCCGATGTATGGCAAGGCGGCCGACGAGCGCATGCGCCGTCTGCGCGGCCTCACGCGACTGGAGGAAGTCGCCCGGCGCGTCGTGCGCGGCTGGGAGGAGGCCTATGAAGGCGCCAAACTGGAGCCTGTGACCGGCGCCGTGCTGCAGCATCAAACGAAAAAGATCGACCTGCCCTGGCGGAAGGTGACGGCGAAGGAGCTGGCCGACGCCCAGACGGCGGTCGAACAGTACAAGGACAATCCCAAGGAGCAGTGGAAGTACCTGTGGAACCAGAGCGTCGTGGATCGCTACGAAACCGAGAAGGCGGGAAAGGCCGGCGTCTTCCAGATGGAACTGCACGCGCTGCGACTCGGGGATGTCGCCATTGCCACGAATGAATTTGAACTGTTCACCGACTACGGTGTGCAGATGAAGGCGCGCAGCCCGGCGGTGCAGACCTTTCTCATCCAACTCACCGGCTCGGCCGGCTACCTGCCGACCCCGCGAGCGGTGGCCGGAGGCAGCTACAGCGCCATCATCCAAAGCAGCCGCGTCGGTCCCGAAGGCGGCCAGGCGCTGGTGGATGAAACCGTGAAGGCCTTCAACGATCTGTGGGAGAAGAAGCCCTGATGATCAGGCCGTAGAATGACGGCAGCAGCATTGAAAGGCAGCATTCCGAATCAGAAAATTCCACTGCCCCCATTCTACTGCCTGCCTCATTCCACACTGGCCACTCCGTCACCGAACGCCGCCGTTTTTTTCCCGAACATGACAACGCGCCCGATTCTCCTCTCGCTGCTCTTGCTCGCCATGAATGGCGTTGCGCTCGCGCAGGGGCCGGGCGGGCAAGGTGCCTTTGCCGGGAAACGGGTGCTTTTCATCGGCATCGACGGTTGTCGTGCCGATGCGCTGACGGCAGCCATGGAACGCGGGCTGGCTCCGCAGATGAAGAGACTGAGCGAGGATGCAAGCGGCCTGCTCACGCTGCAATGC
Source organism: Verrucomicrobiota bacterium (assembly GCA_023428335.1). GTDB lineage: Bacteria > Verrucomicrobiota > Verrucomicrobiia > Verrucomicrobiales > Verrucomicrobiaceae > Prosthecobacter. The sequence goes on from JAEYYS010000079.1 coordinate 1,836, forward strand.
TACGCCGGCGGCGAACTCGGCACGGCGACCCAACAGCCAACGGTCAGCGGCCCTGGCTGGACGAGCCTGCTCACCGGCGTGTGGATGAACCAGCACGGCGTGAAGGACAATCGTTTCATTGGCGGGCGGCTCCAGACCTACGCGCACTTCATGCGGCGGATCAAAGAAGCGCAGCCGCAGTCGTTCTGTGCCTCCTTTGTCGACTGGCCGCCAATTCATGACTTCATCGCCGATGGCTCAAGGGTGGCAGGCAAGGAGTTCCTAGATGTGAAGTTCACCTGTGCGCCGGATGCCAAACGGCACTTCATCGACAACCCGGAAAAGGACATTGAGGTGCGCGATGCCGCGCTGCAAACCCTGCGCAGCGCCGATCCCGACGCCATGTTCGTCTATTTCGGCTCCGTGGATGAGTTCGGCCACGGTGCCATCGATGAGCGCGGCAGTTTCTCGCCCGAAAACGCCATCTACCTGAACGCGATCAGTCATGTGGACTCTCATGTCGGCGAGTTGATCCGGGCGATGCGGGCGCGGCCCAAATTTGCCGAAGAAGACTGGCTGGTGCTCATCACCACGGATCACGGCGGTCGTGGCAACAGTCATGGCGGCGACAGCGACCTGGAACGCAACATCTGGCTCATCGCACACGGCGCACACCTGCCCCGCGAACGCCTGCTCCACGCACCGGTGCCGCAAACCGCACTGGTGCCGATGATGTACGCGCACCTCGGCATTTCGCCAAGGCCGGAGTGGACACCAGAGCCCGCCAAGCCTCTGCCAGCCGCGGAATCCAAAAAGTAGTCATCCCGCCGGTCGCCTGGCAATTCCACCCCCATCCCATGCCCCCTGTACCGTCCTTCCATCGTCGCCACCTCATCGCCATCACCGTTGCTGCGCTCGCGGTGCCGCTTGGTGCCACCGCGCAGCACAAAGTCTTCAATGCAGGGGCGGCGACCAGCAATATCACACCGGTGCTGGATATTGAAGGAAGCTGTGACGAATCCGAATCCGTTCTGAAGGCCGTGCAGTGAGGCGGAATGCGGCCTTCAAATGGGGGCAGCGGGATAACCCAACTGAGCCTGCTCAACTCTGCCTCTCCATTCGACGGCTCTCCTTCAACTGCTTCTCCTGTCCTCTTGATGAAATCGCTTCTCCCAACTCTTCTCGCGCTTTGGATCGGCGCCTCAACCACGCTGGCGACCTCACCCATCATCTGCCAGGCCGAGGCCAGCGGGCATCTGCAGGGGTTCGACTCCGACGGCACGTTCATCTACTGGTCCATGTTCACGAATCTGGTGAAGACCGATTTCACCGGACGCGTTGTTGCCGAACGGGCGGTCGATCCGCATCACGGCGACTGCTGCGTCCATGACGGCAGGGTCTTTGTGGCCACGCAGAACCGGACGAAGGAAAGGCGCGGCGTCTTCATCAACGTCTATTCGTGTGATGACCTCCGGCCCGTGGGGGAGTTCCCGATCGATTTCCCCTTTGAGGGCGGCATCGACGGCATCACCCATGCGAACGGCTTTTTCTATGTCGGAGAAGGCAAGTCCAAGGAAAGCCAACAGCCCTTCAACTGGATCCACAAGTTCACGCCGGACTTCGTCGCCGTGGACAAAGTCAAGGTTCCTGGTCAAACGACGTATGGCATTCAAACCCTCACCTTTGCCCACGGCTGCTTCTGGCTCGGCACCTACAGCCAGGACCGGACCCACCAGTGCGACCCCGACTTCAAATGGCTCGCCTACCACTCCGTTGACATCTCCGTCGGTGCCTTTGCCCTGCCAAAAGGCACCGCTGGCGAACCCCGGCTCATGGTGGCCAGAAACATCAAAAAAGAAAACGGCTTCTGGACGGCCTCGGCCGCCCCGGCAATCCTGAAAGACGGGCGGCTCGTGATGGAGAATTAAGAGTCTCAAGAGCCCGCAAAACGTGGCACAAAACCCTCACCGCAACTGGCGCCGCCCTGCCCTGTTGCGTAGTTTCAGGACGACCGCCCGCAGAGGCAAGCGTGGCATCGTCGATCCGGTTGGCGTCCTGCATCCGCGGCTGCTGAAGCTCATCACCGCGCCGAATCGCGACGTGTTGGAGCGTTGGTATCGGCAGAGATTTTCACCCAGCACGACTCCCACCATGAGACACCTCGCCATGCTCATCCTCGCTGTGCTTGCGTCCCCGCTCGGCGGTGTCGCGGGCGATGCCTTTGAAGAAGACAAGCTTGCCGAGCTGGATTCCACGATCACGCGGGCGGTCAGCGAGGGTGTGATCGTCGGTGCGGCAGTCTGGGTGGAGCGGCATGGCGTCTCGCATCACAGGGCGTTTGGCCATCGCGCAGTCAAACCGGCCGTCGAGCCGATGACGGAGGACACCCTCTTTGATGTGGCGTCGGTGACCAAGGCCGTTGCGACCGCGACGGCGGCGATGCTGTGCGTGGAGCGTGATTGGATGCGGCTCGATGACCCGGTGTCGAAGCATCTGCCGGAGTTCACGGGCGAGGGACGTGAGAAGATCACGATCCAGCATCTGCTGCTGCACACTTCCGGCTTGCAGGTGAACCTGAACGGCATGAAGCCACCCTTCAGCCGAACGCCCTCGGAGGCCCATGCGCTGGCCTGTCGTGAGCGACCCATGTTTGAGCCCGGCAGCGCGTTTTCCTACAGCAGTGTCGGCAGCATCGTGCTGGGCTGGGTGATCGAGAAAGTGAGCGGGCGGACGTTCGATGCGTTTTGCACCACCGAAATCTTCCAGCCGCTGAAGATGCACGACACGCAGTTCCGTCCCTCCGGCGAGACCTTGCAACGTGTCGCCCCAACGAGCGCGCCCCTGCGCGGACTGGTGGATGACACGGTGGCGCGGGAGATGGGCGGCGTGTGTGGTCACGCCTCGCTCTTTACCACGACGCGCGATCTGGCGCGCTTCGCCCGCATGATGCTCAACGGTGGCGAGCTTGAGGGCGTTCGCCTTTTGAAGACGGAGACGGTTCAACTTATGACCCGTGTGCAAAGCCCCGCGGTGCTGCGCTCGCCCGCCGCGAAGAACCTGCCCGTGCGCCGGGGCCTCGGCTGGGACATCGACACGCCCTATCGAACGCCGCCACACGACTACTCCCTCGCGCGTGGCGCGCTGTTTCCCATCGGCAGTTATGGCCACACCGGCTGGACGGGGCAGATGCTCTGGATCGATCCGTTCTCGAAGACCTTTGTCATCCTCCTCTGCAATCGCTACGACCCGCATGGCAAGGACACGCGTTCCGACGTGTCACGACTGCATCACCGCATCTCCACCCTCGCCGCCGAGGCGGTGAAGGGCTTTGATTTCAAGGCCGTGTCCGACGCGCCCCAATGAGGTGGGCCAGTCGCGCGGGCGACCCTGAAGCCACAGCGCCATGAGCCCGACGTCTGGCACGCTGAGGTCATCGGTGATCTGCACGGACACAGGGTCGAGCTTCGTCGGGGTGACGAGGGCGAAAGCGAATCATCTCTTTCATGACCTCGATCCGCTGCAGCAAGCAACAAGCAGCTAGGCAAAGAGCGCCGCGATCGGACTTCCCTGGTCGGTGATCGGCACGGGGCGATCGCCGTCATACAGGTACTTGCGGTAGTCCACCCCCACGGCGGCGCAAACCGTGGCAAAGAAGTCGGGGACGCTGACGGGATTCGCGACGATCTTTTTGCCAAGTTCATCGGTTTCGCCCCAGGCACCACAGTGCTTCAAACCGCCACCGGCGAGCACGCAGGTGAAGGCACTGCCCTGGTGACCGCGCCCGCCGCCGCTGTCGAACTCCGGCGGCCGGCCGAACTCGGTGGTGACCATGATGAGCGTTTTATCGAGCAGCTTCTTGGCTTCCAAATCGCGGATCAAGGCGGCCATGGCCGTGTCGAGTTCGCGGATCAGCTCGTGCTGCTGGAGGATGGCCTCCTTGTGGGCATCCCAGCCGGCGCCATTGATGAAGTTCAGGTTGTGCGAGACTTCGATGAAGCGGACACCGCGTTCAACCAGCCGGCGACTGAGCAGGCATCGTTGTCCGAACTCGCCACCGTAGTCGTTGCGCAGACTCGCGGGTTCCGAGTCGAGCTGAAACGCGCGATTGAAGGCAGGACCGCTGAGCTTCAGACTTTGTGCGATGGCGGCATCGTAGCTTTGCAACTGACGGTCATCCGTCTCTCCAGCGCTGGCCTGGAGCGCGGTGAGATAGCGTTCACGCCGTGCCTGGCGCTTCATCGTGATGCCTGGCGGCAGGGAAAGTCCCGCCGGTCCGCGGGCGGTGTCGGTCAGGTAAAGATAGCTGGATTGAGCCCCGAGAAATCCGGGGCCGCGCGTGACGTTGGGATAACCGATCAGCACATAAGGCGGGGCATCCTCGGCGGCGGCTCCACGCTCGTGGGCGATGATCGAACCGATGGAGGGATAGCCGATCGTGCCACTGATGGGCCGCCCGGTGTGCATGCGGTTGGTGGCGGCGGCGTGTTCGTCGATGACGTCGTGATTCACCGTCCGCACGGCGGTCACACGATCCATGAGGGGGGCCAGCTTGGACAAATGCTCGCACACGCGCACGCCAGGCACCGCCGTGCCGATGGAGGGGTAGTAGGAGCCGGGCTTGTTCGTTTTCGGGTCGCCCAACCGTTTCGGGTCAAAGGTGTCGCCCTGCGCCATGCCGCCGCCAAGCCAGATGGAGATGACGTGCTGCGCGTTTCCGCGAATGAGACCGGCATCCGGCGCGGCCATCAGCGAGTGCGGCAAGACAAGGCCACCGCCGAGGGCGGTGCTGGTTTTGAGAAAGTGTCTGCGGTTCATAAAGGGATTTTTGGGCAGTCGAATGGAGGCAGTCGATTTTTCTGATCTGAGTTTGGGATTTTCCATTCTACTGCCGGCTCTTTCAAGGCACCCAGACGAAGTCGCGATGGGTGATGAGGCTCCAGATGATGTCCTCGTAGATTTCCCGCCATTCCGCTCGCAGTCGCGGATCGGGGTTGGGGCCTTTTTGCACCCGGTTTTCGATCTCCTGCTGGATGGTGTTGGCTTCTGGAATCACATGATTGAGCCAGGTGACGAGGCGGAGCGGTTGCGGTGGAGTGGGGGCGACGATTTGATCCTTTGGCGTGAGTCGGTTGTCAAAACCGGCGCGCAGGTCCGGCAGGAATGCGTCGCGCTCGGCGGGCTGCGGCTTGCGGCTGAGGAAGCGGAGAAACAACTGCTCCAGCAAGGCCTCGGGCGATTTTGCCGCCACGGCCAGCTCGGCCAGCTCGGATTTCCAAGCGGCCCGGGACAAGGCCTGGGTGAGGAGGCCGTTTTCCAGGATGCCGGGCTGGAGCACGTTGGAGTCGCTTTCGCGCACAAAAACCGGCTTTTGGCGGGCACCGTTCCAGCCGAAGGCTTCCAGCACGTTCACCACCGCCTGTGCACGCGGCAGGGCGAGGCTGGGGCGGTCGCGTTCGTTGTTGAGGCTGGCGAACATCCACGCCCGACGCGGAAGGCCGAGATCCTGAGGGTTTTGCTGCGTCTTCGACCCGGCGGGGACAAACGTCATGGGCTCGGAATCCACGGCGGCTCCGGCGGCGGCGTGCAGCGAATCCACAATCTGCTCCGCGCTGAGTCGCCGACGCGCGGGTGCCTGGAAAAAGCGCTCCTCAGGACCGGCGGCGGCCAGGTTTTCGCTGCCCACCTCACGTTGATAGGCCTGCGAGGTGAGGATGAGCCGGAGGATGTGGCGGACATCGTAGTTCGCACTCAGCAGTTCATTGGCGAGCCAGTCGAGCAGCTCCGGGTGACTGGCTTCATGCCCCTCCCAGTCCTGCACCGGCTCCACAAAGGCCACGCCCATGAGCCGCTTCCAGAAGCGGTTGACGATGACGCGGGGGAAGCGACGATTCTCCGGTGAGGTGATCAGGGCCGCGATGCGCTCCCGGGTGTCCTTCGGATCCTCGACCAGCGCCTCGAGCCCGGCATTTTCCGCCGCGCCGGTCACGGCGGCAAACGGCCAGACAGGCGTCACGGGCTCGTCCGGTTTCAGGGTCACACGGATCAGGGACTCGCGGACCTTCTTTTCAAAGAACGCATCCGGCACACGGCTGGTTTTGGGCACCGTCACGGCCTTGCGCTCCAGCATCGCGGCCAGGGAATAGAGATCGCGCTGCGTGGTGGAATGATAGGGCGAGTCATGACAGCGCGCGCACTGCAACTCCACGCCCAGAAACGCGGAGGCGATGATAAGACCCTTCGTCGCAAACGGCGCATCGTTTTCCGCTGCCTGGGCAAATCCGGCACTGCCGCCGTGAGCGGCGTCCCCGCGCATCATCAGGAGCTCCGTGACCATGCGGTCGAGCGGTTTGTGATCGCGCAGGGAGTCAAGCAGAAACCAGCGAAACGGGCCGGTGCTGTTGAGCGAGGCATTGATCAGCGTGGGGTTTTCCGCCAGCGCATCCAGCCAGTGGCTGATCTCGTGATCCGCACAGCGTTCATCGGCCAGCAAGCGGTCGATCAGCTTCGTGCGTTTGTCAGGAGACGTGTCTGCGAGAAAGGCGGTGACTTCCTCCGCTTCAGGCGGCAGGCCGAGGGTGTCGAGATAAAGGCGACGGACAAAGGCCGCATCCGAGGTGAGGGGTGTTTTGGCAAGTTTGCCAGGATCGACTGGAGGTGACGGCCATGGGGCGCCGTCTCGAATCCACGCCTCCAGCAGGGCGATCTGCTCCTGGGTCAAGCGCTTGCCCGTGGGAGGCATGACGTGGTCTTTATCCTCGGAACGAACGCGCTTCAGCAACTCACTCGCGGCCGGATCATGGGGAACGATGGCGGCAATTTCCGAATCCCCCGCCCGCAGGGCAGCTTCGCGCGTGTTCAACTTCAGCCCGCCCTTGTCCTTCTCGCCGTGGCAGCGGAAGCAATGCTCGCGCAGGATCGGCAGCACCTTGCCGTGGAAGGTTTTTGCCGCGGCCGAGGTGGTCGCACTTGTCACGAGCGCCTTTTCAATCTTCGCATCAATGAAGGCATCCACGGGGTGGCCCTGCCGCGGCGGCGGCGGCGCCGGATGCCGCTTCACCCATGCCTGGGCAATGGCATGTCGCTTCTGCCAAAAGGCGTCGCGAGCCTTCGCGGCTTCACGCCGGTTGAAGTCATCCAGGCGGGCCAGCGAGGTTTCGATTTCAGCGAGCACCGGTTCGACCTGCGCATCCGTCAAAGACAGCTCCGGCCTGCCCGATGCGCGCAGGATGGAGAACGCATCGCGCCCAGCCGATTCGAGGGCGACACAAACCTCACCCGTGTCCGTGCGCATGTTTTTCCCGCCGACGATCAGCTCCAACACCACACGGCTCGTCTTCTGGGGCACTACCGTCACCGTTCCGAAGACCTCCTGCTGCTTGTAGCCCTTGATTCGCACGCCGGGATGGGGCGGCTCGGCCAGCGGCGTCAGCGGGTCAAAACCATTTTCGCCATTGGCGACGGCAGGTTGGGTTTCCGCGATCAACCTGCCATCCACCCACAGCCGGGCGAGTCCACGGGTACGCAGCAACAGGCGGTGAGATCCTGCCGGCAGCTTCACATCCGCCGCCATCCGCACCAGCAAGGGGGCCGCCCAGCTTGAGCGGATGCCCCAGTCATCATACCGCACCGGCATGCGCGGCAGCAGAAAGGTGTCGCCTGACCAGCGCAGCACCTCCTTGGGCATCTCGAGCGAGTTCGGCCAGCGGTGGGAGGCGCCGTGACCTTCGTTGAACTGCACGAGCACCTTCCCCGCGGCGAGTTCCCCCATCTCCGGCATTTTCGCCACCTCAGGCAGCACCACCTGTGGACCGTCTTTTCGACGGCAGTGTTTCGCCATCTCCGCATCGCCCAGCGCACGACGATGAATCGCCACGCCATCCAAAAAGCCCTGCAGGCTGTTGCCCGCGCTGCCGCCCAGGGACGAACCGATCCAAACATCGTCATCATCCACCACGGGAGCCTTCGTGGTGGCTCCATCCGCGCTCCAGTCGCCCTCGGTGGCCACGCCGTCGATCCATCCGCGCATGGTTTCCGGCCTGCCAAACTCGTAGCACACGGCCACATGATGCCAGCCGGTCTTGACCTGAAAGGACGCCGCCGAATTCCAGAGATGCCAGGTGTTGCCGCCACCGGGCGTTGGGGCACTGGCGAAGAGAAAACTCAGATGCGCCAGCCCCTCGCTCCCGCCGATGACCCTCAGCGACCAGTTCTGATTGTTGCGGGCGAAACGCGGGGAGTTGGTGCGGCCCTTGCCCACCAGATACACCGGCTGGCCCGGGCTGATCTTGTCCAGCTTCACCCAAGCCTCCAGCGTGATGGCATCGCCATGGGTGAAATCGAACGGGCTCAGAGGCCCCGGATCCCTGATCTCGTAGCGCGAGCCTTTGCCCAGCAGTTGAATGGCGGTGTTGTTCGCCTCAAGATCCGGAAAGTCCGGCGGCCTCGGCCCGGCCTGGTCACGCACCACATTGCCGACCGCAATCAATGGCGCGGATTCTTCCTGCCCAAAATCCAGCTGCAACACCGGCTTGGAATCATCGGCCTGGAGTCCAAAACCCAGGCCATGAAAGAGGGCCGACAACGCGATTGTGGTTCTCAAGGTCATGCTCGTTTCAGGCGCAGGGGTTGAAGGACGTTGCGATAGCTCTCGCGCAGCAACGTGATGTCCGTTTCGATGGCGAGGTGAGTGAAACCGAGAGCCTGCAGTTCGGCAAAGTCATCCGTTTGGCGACAAAACATCCCGCAGGCTTTGCCGGACTGTTTGGCAGCATCTGCAACCTGCTTCAGGCAAGCGGCGAAGTCGAGATGCGCACGTTCGGGGTAGGATTGAAGCTGGAGTTTCAAGTCCATCTGTCCGATGAAGAGTACATCCACCCCGTCGACGGCGGCGATGGCGCGGGCGTTTTCCACACCTTCAAGGGTCTCGATCTGGGCGTAGAAGACAGGCGTCGGCATGTCGCGATGCAGCCCGTATTGAAAGGCGCGCACCATGCCCGCCAGGCCGCGGTCCCCACGTGGCGGATAGCGCATGGCACGCACGCAGGCCTCGGCTTTTTCGGCGGTGGAAACCATGGGCACCATGATGCCCGCCGCACCCCAATCGAGTGAACGTGCAATCTGCTCTGGATGCGGCGCACCAACCCGCACGATGGCCTCCGCATGACGAATGACCTGAATCTGCGACAGCACCGCCGCCTCCGTGCCGCAGCCGTGCTCAAGATCGATCAGCAGCCAGTCAAAGCCGCTGGCATCGGCAAGTTCGGCGATGACGGGAGAGCCTGTTTGCAGCCAGGAGCCGAGTTTGAGGGGGGATTCGGAGGTCATGAATTAGGCAGTAGAATGGGGGCCGTAGAATGAAGAAGCAGAATCAAAAATCAGATAATTCCACCGCCCCCATTCTACTGCCTATTAAATCAGCTCGGTGTAGGGCCTGCCTTCGTTTTGGTCGATGCGCTCTGGGCGGCCCATGTGGGGGTAGATGAGCTTGGTGTGATCAATGCCCAGCAGATGCAGGATCGTCGCGTGAAGGTCGTGGACGTGCAGGCGGTCTTCCACGGCATAAAGGCCGAGTTCGTCCGTGGCACCATAGGTTCGGCCTCCCTGCACGCCACCGCCGGCCATCCACATGGTGAAACCGGTGGGGTTGTGGTCGCGGCCATCGCCTTTTTCACTCATGGGCGTGCGGCCAAATTCGCCGCCCCAGATGACGAGAGTCTCCTCAAGCAGGCCCCGCGCCTTGAGATCGGCCAGCAGTCCGGCGATGGGTTTGTCAACGGAGCGGCAGAGCCGCGAGTGTTTGTCCTCAATCCCGGCGTGGCTGTCCCACTTGCTGCCTGCGCCGCTGTAAAGCTGCACGAAGCGCACACCCTTTTCGACGAGACGCCGGGCAAGCAGGCAGTTGCGACCGAAGGTGGCGGTGGCCTCGTCGTCCATGCCATAGAGTTTTTTCGTGAGCTCGGTTTCCCTGCTCAAATCAATCGCTCCGGGCGCCTCGGCCTGCATCTGGTAGGCGAGTTCGAAGCCGCGGATGCGCGCCTCCAATTCGGTGTTGCTGGCGCGGCTGGCATTGAAGTCGCGGTCGAGCGCGCCGAGCAGGTCGAGCTTTTCGCGCTGCTCGCGCCGGTCGACGCCTTTGGGATTGTCCAAGTATTTGATCGGTGTTCCGTCGGAATGAAACTCAACTCCCTGGTACACGGCGGGCATGAAGCCGGCACCCCAGTTGCGCACCCCGTTGACAACGGTGGCCTCGCTGTCCTTGATGACGACGAAGGCGGGCAGGTTTTTGTTCTCCGTGCCGAGCCCGTACGAGGCCCAGGCGCCGAGCGACGGCCGACCGCCAAAAAGCGAGCCGGTGTTCATGGAGCAGACACCGCCCGCGTGGTTGATGCCACTGGAGGCGCAGGAATGGATGACGGCGAGGTCATCGGCATGACGAGCGACATGGGTGAACCAGTCGGAAATCCACAGGCCGCCCTGGCCGTACCGCTTCCAGGTGCGACGGCATTCGAGCAGGGGCGATTTCGCCTCGCCCGCCGCCGTCAGCGGGGGGTTGAAACTCGCGGGCAGCGATTGGCCGGCCAGCTCGTTCAGCAGCGGCTTGGGGTCAAAGGTGTCCAGGTGGCTGGGGCCGCCTTCCATGAAAAGAAAGATGACGCTCTTGGCCTTCGCCACGCGCTGCGGCAGTTGCACCGGCGCCGCCTCGGCCTGGTCGCCCATGAGGGCGGCGAGGGCGACGGCCCCGAACCCGCAACCGGCCGTTTGCAGGAAATCGCGTCGCGAGCTGGGCCGATCGTAGCGGTGGCAGGACATGGTCTGGGTGGGACGGGGTGATTTGACGACGTTAATGCAGGTAGAAAAACTGATTCGTGGTCAGCAGCATCTGGCAGAGGTTGGTCATGGCCCGGAGCTGAGGATCATCGTCCGGTGCGGCCCCGGAATCCGCACCGCTCCAGGTGAACTGTGAGGGCAGCGGATCCGCGGCACGCCAGATGAACAGGCCGGCCTTCCATTGTTCGGGATCGGTGTTGAGCACGTTGTCTGCCACTGGCCCTGCCACGATGCGCAGGGCCTCGATCTGGCCGTCCCATTGGCGTGTGGGATTGCGTTTGCCCAAGCCGCCGAGGCAGATCGGTGAAGCACCCTGGCTGAGCTTCGAGAGACGGTCCATCGTCACCACGGCGGATTGCGCAGCGGCGCCGGGCATGTCGAGATCTCGCACGGTGAAGCTGACGCTGTGCCGGGCGCTGGAAACCTGCACCACGAGGTGGTAGCGTCGGCCCACCTCGAGGTGGATGTCGGACGCCACCACCTGATAGCCAATGTTCGCGTTTTCATCCTCGCCCACGAGTTGCATGAGGATGTTGCGCGGCTTGTAGCGCGACTTTTGACCCGTGACATCGATGCTCCAGCCAAACGACTCCAGACTGGCCTTTCCGCCATCCCAATGCGAGACCAGGGTGCGCAATTCGGCATTCTTGTCGACACTGTCGAGCTTCACGATGGACTCGACGGTGAACTCGTCGCCCTCCCTGTCATTGACACGCACGAGCACGCGTTCATGCGGGCTGTTGACTTTGAATCCTTGATCCGAGTGGGCCTTGTCAGCGACTGCCGTGGCGGGGTCGGCTTCCTTGATTCGACCCGTCTGTGTCTTGAGAAACGCATCCGCCGTGGCCCGCTCCTGCTCCGTGGGTTGACGGCCCAGCACCGCCAGCCAGGCATCATCGATGCCATCGACGCGCGAAGCCAGATGGCGGGCACGGGCGCGCACCCAGTCGCCATTGAGCAGTTGCAGCGCCTGGGTCGGCGTCGTCGTGCTCTGCCGCTCGGCGGTGCTCGCAAAACCGGCCGGCATGTCGAGGGCGAGCAGCAGGTCATTCGGGCTGTTGCGCTTCTTGCGCGTGTAAACCGAGCGGCGCGTGCCATTGCCGTCGCTGGCAGGCCCTCCAGTGGTGAGATCAAGTTCGCCGCTGACCGCCAGCATGGCATCGCGAACCTGCTCCGCCTCCAGCCGGCGGGGATGGAAGCGCCACAGATAGCGGTTCGCCGGATCGACCTTCGCCGCCGTCTCATCCGGCTCGCGGCGTGCCGTCTGACGATAAGTCGCGGAGAGCAGGATCTCGCGATGCAGCGCTTTGAAATGCCAGCCCCCCTCGACAAACCTCGCCGTGAGATGGTCGAGCAGCTCGGGATGCGTCGGGGGCTCGCCCAGCGTGCCAAACTCGCTGGCCGAGGCGACAATGCCGCGCCCAAAATGATACTGCCACACACGATTCACGATGACCCGCGTGGAGAGCGGGTTATCCGCCCGCGTGATCCATTCGGCAAGCGCCGTGCGGCGTCCGGTCGAGGTTGGCGTCGGTGTGATCCTGGGTGGAGCCGGGTCCACGATCGCAGGAAAGCCAGGCTCGATCTCCAGTTCACCCTTGCGCGTCTGCAGCTTGTTGGCGGGGGCTTTCGGCCCCGCATCCGTGACCACAAAAGCCTCCGGCAGGGGTTTTGGCTTCAGGTGCTGAAACTTGGCGAGTTCTTCCTTGAGCGCCTTGTATTCCGCCTTGGCATTTTCGCTCTTGAGGTCCTTCATCGGGTCGAACGACGCGCGTGCGAACTCCAGCTGGCGCTCGCAGAGTCCGGCGAGTTGTTTCTCCAGTGAATCACGCTGATTGGCGGGCTTGAGCGTCATCGCCTGCAGGTCCTCGGGGAAACTGACCAGCCAGGTCTTCACCCGCGAATCCATGTCCGGCTTTGTCAGCGCATCCATTTTGGTGCGAACTTCAGCCGTGGCAGCCATCCACTTCGCCTCCTGCTCATCAAACGCCTGCTTCTCCGCCGGAGTCACCAGCTTCAAATCATCCCGCCAATGCACCGGCGTGAAGAAGGCACGCAGGCGGTAGTAGTCCTTTTGCAGAATGGGATCAAACTTGTGGTTGTGGCAGCGGGCGCAGCCCATGCTCAGGCCCAGGAAAAGCTCGCCTGCGGTGTCCGTCATGTCCGTGACTATCAAATCCCACTGGCCGCGAATGTCGCGCAGGTTGTATTCATACACCGGATGCCGCATGAAGGCGGTGGCGATGAGTACCTCTGGATCCTCCGGGGCGATTTCGTCGCCCGCGAGCTGCTCGCGCACGAACTGATCGTAGGGCTTGTCAGCGTTGAACGATCGGATGACGTAGTCCCGATAGGGCCAGGCATGAGGGCGATAGGCATCCTGATTGTAGCCATCGCTCTCCGCGTAGCGCACGAGGTCCAGCCAGTGCTGCGCCCAGCGTTCGCCATAGCGCGGGCTCGCCAGCAGGTCATCGATCAGCTTTTCATAGGCCTGCGTGTCCTTGTCATTCACAAAGGCGTCCGTCTGAGCCTGCGTCGGCGGCAGGCCGTGCAGGTCAAAATACACACGGCGCACCCATTCACGCCGGTCCGCCTCCGGCGCTGGCTTCAGCTTCCGTTCCGCCTGCTTCGCGGCGATGAAACGGTCAATGTCGTTGCGCACCCATGTGCCGCCGGCAGCCGGTGGCGACACCTTCTTCACCGGCTGGAAGAACCAGTAGTTTCGCTGCTGCTCGGTGAAACCGCCTTCCGTCACCACCACCTTATGCGAGGCATCCTCCGGCCACGGAGCGCCCATTCGAATCCACTTCTCCAGGATGGCGATCTCCGCGTCCGGCAGTTTCTGCTTGGGCGGCATCTGAAAGTCTTCGTTCGCATAGCGCACCGCTTCGATGAGCGCGGACTCGTCCGGCTTCCCTGGCACCAGGGCCGGACCGGTGTCGCCACCCGCCTTCAGATAGCCGATGTGATCGACCCGCAGGCCACCCTTTTGCTTCGTGTTGCTGTGACATTCATGGCACCGCTTCACCAGGACGGGCCGCACTTCCTTCTCGAAAAAAATCAGCCCCGCACGCTGGGCTTCAGTCTCCGCCGCCACGGGCGTCGTGGCCGCCATCCAGAGAAGCAGAAGTGTCCAAGGTGCCGGGTTCACTACGAAAACAGGTTAAAAATCTTCACTGGCACAGTGTGCTCACCCGTTTTGCGGGGATGCGCATTGCCGGTTCTTCAGGGGATTCCTGGCGGGGCCCCTGACGTTTGCCGGGATACCATTCGATGGAGTCCTTGATGTGCTGGGCCATCCCTTTGGCGGCCATCTCAGGCTGGCGGTCAACCAGGGTCTTCAACACCTTCCTGTGCCCGGTGACACTGAAGCAACGGAGGTCGGGAGCCTGGGTTTGCTGAAGGCTGTGAATGTGCGTCAACGCCATCTCAAACTGCCAGCGGACGAATTGCCAGAGCGTGAACAGGCGCTCATTGCCGCCGCGCTTCATGATGTACTCATGCATCGCGATGTCGAGGGTGCTGAACTTCACGCCCGTAACCGCCTTCTCCTGGGCGGCGATGCTGCGCTCGATCCAGCGGGTGTCTTCATCGGTCCACCGGGCTGCCGCCAGCCGAGCCCCCATCGACTCCAGGGCAATCCGGGCCTCAACAATTTCGACCACGTCCTTTTCCTCGAGAGTCCTGACGCGGGTTCTGCCGGTGATCTCGAACTGAACCAAGCCCGCCCGCTCCAGCTCGATCATCGCCTCACGCACAGGTGCGCGGCTCACCCCGAAACGCTCGGCCAACACCGGTTCGGCAAGCGCCTCACCCGGTTTGAACGCACCTGAAATGATGCCGGATCGCATCTTGGAAGCGATTTCCTGGGCGAGATTGCGCCGGGGTTCAGGGGAGCATTGGGTCATGGAGCAGTAACAGTCAAAGTGTCGACACTTTACCGTTACGGACCCAGATGTCGATACTTTTCCAAAACCTTGGCGGCAAGCGCATGGCCTGCAAGGGCAGGCCGGGTCGGGGCGGACATGGAGCAAGCAGGTGACGGATCCGAGCGGCGGCCTCCCCTCTCAACCACCCCACCCAGAAAAACCGCCTCAGTGTGCCGCCATCTGTCCCCGGGCCTGCCAGCCCCAGGATGCCCGGCACTTGACGCAATCGGGTGGCGGAATTGGTTGTCGCGAATGACCCGGGTGATCCTGCATCTCGACATGGACGCGTTTTTCGCGTCGGTGGAGCAGCGCGACCATCCGGAGTACCGGGGCAAGCCAGTCATTGTCGGCTCGCCGCCGGACCAGCGCGGGGTGGTGTGCGCGGCGAGTTATGAGGCGCGCACCTTCAAGGTCCGCTCGGCCATGCCCTCGCGCACCGCCGGGCGACTCTGCCCGCACGGCGTCTTTGTGCGGCCGCGCATGGAGGTCTATCGGGCGGAATCGGCCGCCATCATGGCGATCCTGCAATCGTTCACGCCGCTTATCGAGCAGGTGTCGGTCGACGAGGCCTATCTCGATGTCAGCGCCTGCCTGCCGGCGGGACTCGACGCCGATGCGGCCATCGAGGCGGCGCGGCCGCTGGCCCTGGCGATCAAGCAGCGCATCCGCGACGAGCGCGGTCTCACCGCCAGCGTCGGCATCAGCTCGAACAAATTCCTCGCCAAGCTGGCCAGCGATTTCGACAAGCCCGACGGCATCACCCTGATCCTCGACAGCGCCAAAGTCGCCTTCCTGCGACCGCTGCCGGTCGGTGCCATCCACGGCGTCGGTCCGGTCACCGCCCAGGGCCTGCAGGCACTCGGCCTGCGCACGATCGGCGACCTGCAGGACAGCACGCACTCGCTCGACGCCGTGGCCGGCTCATTCGCGGCGAAGCTGCGCGAGCGCGCCTTCGGCCATGATGACCGGCCGCTCGACCTGAGCGACGAACGCAAGAGCATCAGCGCCGAGCACACCTTTCGCGTCGACACCGAGGACCGGCGCCGCCTGCGCGCCGCGCTCAAGGAGATGGCGCTCGACGTGGCGCAGTCGCTCGGCCGGCACGGCCTCGGCGCGCTGACCGTGCAGGTCAAGGTGCGCTACAGCGACTTCACCACCCTCACCCGGCAAATTCGGGTCGAGGAACCGGTCACTTCCGAGCGCGATCTCTACCGCCTCGCCTGCTTCCTGCTGGCGCGCCACCAGCTGGTGACCGGGCCGCTGCGCCTGCTCGGCATCGGCGTCTCAACCCTGGTCGCGCCCGCCCAGCAGCAATTGCGCCTGCCTTTGTGAAGATAATCACCGGCGCATTGTCAAGCACAACAAAAAGGATGGCGACCGCTTTTCGCCTCGCCGGCACGCAAACCGCTCCTGTAGGCTGCCCACACATCGCCATGAAACGTCTCCTCCCCCTGCTCCTGCTCGTCCTCACCCCGGTCCACGGCCAAACCGGCGTCCGGCCGGTCAACGACGGTTTCAGCAACACGATCCAACTCGGTGAACGCGAGGGCAGCTACGCCAACCAGGGCGGCAGCGGCGCCACCGCCGAGTTTGGCGAGCCCACGGTCGCCGGCACCGCCGCGCGCCACACGGTGTGGTACTGCTACACCGCTCCGGTCGACGGCCGCTGTGTCTTTGACCTGACCGATGGCCAGGGCCTGCGCGCCGAGCTGCGCTACCCGGGCAATCCGGCACCGACCCTGCCGCTGCAAACGGTCGTCGACGGCACCAGCAACACCCTGTTTCCCGACAACGAACGCCTGTCCGTCGACCTCGACCGCGGTCAGACCGTCTATCTGGTTGTCGATGCCGAGGATCCCTTCGACTTCGAGTGGCGCTTTGCCGAAGTCGTCAACGACCATTGGCAGGATGCCGAGACCCTGCCCGGCAGCAACGGCACGGTGGTGCGCGGCAATGCCGGCGCCACACGCAACGGCACGGAAGCCAACCTCGGCCTCGCCTGGCCCGGTGTCTGGTTCGAATGGACGGCACCTGCTTCGGGCACGTGGCACTTTGACCTGGTCGGTTCGCGCCAATGGGATGGCAGCAGCTTCGACGGCTTCGGCCTGCGGTTGTACGATTCGAGCGCGGCTGGACCCGTCAACCTGATCGGCAACGGCTCGGGCAGCAGCCTCGACAACACGACGCGGGTATCGGTCGATGCCGCCGAGGGGCAGGTTTATTACCTCGCCTGCGACAGCGGTGGCAACGCCCCCGACAGCCAGCTTTGGCTGTCCTGGTATCCGGAAGGCAGCGCCGGTGTGCTCGCCTGGGCACAGAACGTGTACCGGGGTTCGGAGGCCGACGGCGGGGTGACGACGCGCGCGCTCAAGCTGCGCGGCGATGGCGACGGCAGCGTCAGTTTCATCAGCGAAAGCGTCGACGGTGCGACCCAAGCCTCCGCCGGTGTCGATTACACCCTGCCCGGCTCACTGCCGCTGCCGACCGGCACCCGCTCGGGCATCGTGCTGCTGCCCTTTCTTGAAGACGGCGTCATCGAGACCGAGGAGGCGGTCGGGCTTGCCTTCGACAATCCGACCGGCGGACTCGGCATTGCCGACGGCACCAGCAACACCATCATCATCGGCGAGCAGACCGACAACGCCGCCGCCGGCCTGCGCCAGCGCGAGGTGCGGGTGCGCGAGGGACAGACGACCTACCTGGAAGTGTATCGACAGCGCGCCGGCTCCAGCCAGATCGCCGTCGGCTGGCGCGTGCAGTCCGACACCTGCCGCGCGGGCGCCGACATGCCGGGCCTGTCGGGCACGGTGTACCTGAGCCCCAATCAGATGTCGGCAACGATTGCCGTGCCGGTGTACTGGGACCGCGTTTTTGAGGGGCCTGAATCCTTCACGGTGGAGCTGACCGACAGCCCGCAGGCCGGCACGATTGTCGACGGCACCAGCAACACCGTCGTGGTCGTCGAGGACGCCGATTTCTTCGTGCCACGACCGGGCGCCTACTGCGGCCTGCTCGACACCAACGGCTGGGGCGCGCTGGTGAAGTGCACGATCACCGGTGCGGGCACGGCAAGCGGCACGGTGGATTACCGCGGGGTCAGCTACCGCTTCACCGGCAGCTTCGGCGCCGACGGCCAGCTCGTCGCCGCCTTTGCCCGCGCCAACCGGGTATCGCTTGGCCTGCGCCTGAACTTTGCGGAAGGTTGGTCGCGCTGCGCGGCCTCGCTGCGCGATCCCGAGGGTGACTGGGCCGACGGCTGGGTGCGCTATCTGCCCTACAGCAAGACGAATCCCGCGCCGCAGGCGGGTCGCTACACCCTGCTCTGCGAGGGGATTGGCGGCGGTTCCGTGCCGGTGCCGCTGGCTGGAGCGAGTTTTGTCGGCACCGACGGCAGCGTGCGCTTCATCGGGCGCACTGCCGACAACCAGAAGGCGACCTTCGCCAGTCGCATCGGCCAGTCCGATCCGGAGGGCCTGATCGGCGGCGAATGCGCCTTCACCGTGCCGCTCTATGGCAAGGCCGGCAGCGTCTACGGCAGTTGCGACCTCGGCCTCGGCCCGCAGCAACCCGGTGCCGCGACCACGCTCGGCTGGCTCAAACCCTGGCGGCCGCGCGATGTTCTCTACCCCGCCCTGCCCTTCCAAAACATCGCCTGCCAGGCCGTGCCCTACACGCCGCCGGCCGCCGGCGAACGCGTCACCGAGCCGCTGAATGCCGCCCTGGGCGACGGCAGTGTGCGCTTCCTCAACAGCGGCGGCGCGCTTGATGGCACCAGCAACACGATCTTTGTTTCCGAGCGCAATCAGGTGACCGTCACCCAGCCCGGCAACCCGCTCGGTTGCGCGATCAAGATCGATCCCAAGACCGGCACCTTCAGCGGCAAGATCCGGGCCCCGGGTTCCAACCAGTTCACCCCGTTCTACGGCGTCTTCCACCAGGGCGCCTACGGTTACGGCCTCGGCTTCTTCCCCGGCGGCGAACGCACCGGCGAGGTGGTGATCGACGACTTCTGAAGCCTCGCCTCCCCTGCCTGAGACAAATACCGCCCCAAGAAATCGGCGCTGAGCCGTTGTCTTGGGACAGCCCAGTTCCGCCCATGCTCCACCGTCTCGCCCTTGCCCTACTGCTCACCACCGGTTTGATCCAAGCCGAAGCACCTGCCCACCTCCTGCCCGTGAGCTCGGCGGAACCCAAACCCAAACCCGAGCCCAAACCCGAGCCCAAACCTGAACCGAAACCAGCTCCTCAGGCAGCCGCGACAACGCCGGCCCCGGCGAACAACCCACCTCCGGCCGCGACCAAGCCGGCGGAACCGGCCAAGAAAAAGACGATCGCTGAGTTCACCCGCAACTTCCAGAAGTTCGACGGCCTCTTCCGTGTCTACCTGGATCCGGAGACCGGCACACCCTGGTTGCAGGTGAGTCGGGCGCAACTCGGCCCGGAGTTCATCTATTTCAACCACAGCGTCGACGGCCCGGTGGCGGCGGGTCACAATCGCGGTCGTTACGGACGCGAGACCGTGTTTGTCCTGCGCCGCATGTTCAACCGCATTGAATTTGTCGAACAGAACACGGCCCTCTACTTTGATCCGGCGCATCCGCTGGCGCGTGCCCATCGCGCCAACACCAGCCCGGCCGTGTTGGCCAGCGAGGTGGTGGTCGCCGAGGACGAGCAGAGCTGGCTGATGGC
>JAEYYS010000202.1 GCA_023428335.1 Verrucomicrobiota bacterium
CACCCTCCTGGCCCGGCAGAATGCCCCCGCCACCTCCCGCAGCCCCCCCGCCCTGGCCGGGCGGCAGGCCCCGGCCGCGCGGCCGGTGACGGCGCCGCGCACCGCCAGCACCCAGCTTCGTTGACCCCATGGCGAAATCCACCATCTACGCAGCGCTGGAAATCGGCACGAGCAAGATCTGCGTCGTTGTCGGCGAGGCCAAGCGCGACGGCTCCATCAAGATTCTCGGCATCGGCCAGGCCCCCTCACGCGGCGTGCGCAAGGGCGAAATCGTCGATTTTGACAAGGTGCAGACCTGCCTGAACGACGCCCTGGTGCGCGCCGAGGACCGCAGCGACGTGATGATCCGCACCGTCTTCCTCGGCGTCAGCGGCGCGCACATCGAGAGCCAGAACAACCGCGGCTGCCACCGCCTGCCCGAGGGCCAGACCGAGATCATCGAGCACGATGTCGAGGAGGCCAAGGACATCGCCCGCAACGTGCCGATCCCGGAGGACAACGTCTTCCTGCACAGCGTGCTGCGCCAGTACATCGTCGACGGCGTCGAGGCGGTGCGCCAGCCGATCGGTCGCCAGGCGCGCCAGCTGGAGGCCGACTACCACATCATTCACGGCCTGATGCCGCGCATTCAGAACTCGATCAAGTGCGTCAAGGAAATCCCGCTGGAGGTCGAGGACGTGGTTTTCAATCCGGTCGCCGCCGCGCAGGTCGTGCTCAGCCGCGAGGCCAAGCGCGAGGGCGCCCTGATGATCGACATCGGCGGCGGCACAGCCGACTTTGTGCTGTACGACGACGGCATGATCAGTGTCTCCGGCTGCGTGCCGCTGGCCGGCGACCACATCAGCCAGGACATCGCCATGGCCGTGCAGATCCCGCACAACCGCGCCGAGAGCCTGAAGATCCAGGCCGGCAGCTGCCTGCTCGACGATGTCGAGGCGGGCGAAATGCTGCGCATCGAGGACGACAATGGTTTCGCCATCGGCGAGGTCGAGCGCGCCTTCCTCAACGAGGTGATCCAGCTGCGCGTTCAGGAAATCCTCACCCAGGTGCGGGCGCGCTGCGAGGGCCACCTCGACCGCCTCGCCGCCGGCGTCTTCCTGACCGGCGGCAGCAGCCTCCTGAAAGGCATTGACGTGGTCGCCCGCGACGTGTTTGGAATGAAGGTCACGCGCGCGGGTTCGACGCCCTTCAGTGGCGTCACCGACATGTTCGACAAGCCCCAGTACTCGGCCCCCATCGGCCTCATCCGCTACGCCCAGATCCTCGACCAGGAAAAGCCGGCGCGGTCCTTCTTCCCGCTCTTCAAGCGCAAGGTCGCCGGCTTCCTCGCCCCGTCCTGAACCCAACCGTCCGTCCACCCTCCACCCACCAGCCCACCATGGTCGAATATGATCGCCACACCCAGCGGGATGACTCCGGCAAGCCCGCCCTTCGCACCTGCATCGTCGGCATCGGCGGCGCGGGCGTCAACGTCCTCGACCGCATCACGCTCGATCGCACGGTGGAGGCCAAGCTCGTCTGCATGCACACCGACGTGCGCGTGCTCAGCCACGCCATGGCACCGGTCAAGGTCCAGCTCGGCGCCGACCTCGTGCGCGGCGCCGGCGCCGGCGGCGACCCCGACCTCGGCCGCGAGGCCGCCATGTTCTCGCGCGAGGAGATCCGCCGCGAGGTCGAGGGCCACGACATCGTCTTCCTCTGCACCGGCCTCGGCGGTGGTACCGGCTCCGGCGCCGCACCCGTGATCGCCGAAATCGCCAAGTCCACCGGCGCCCTCGTCATCGTCGCCTCCGCCATGCCCTTCAGCTTTGAGGGCCGGCGTCGCAACGCCCAGGCGGCCGCGGCACTCGACCAATTGCAGAAGCGCGCCGACGCCCTCGTGCTGTTTGAAAACAACCGCATGGGCGAGCTCATCCTGCCCAAGGACGGCATCCAGAAGGCCTTCCTGCAGGCCGATCAGCTCATCGCCCAGAGCCTGCGCGCCATCTGCACCATCGTCACCCTGCCCGGCCTGGTCAAACTCGGCCTCGACGACCTCACCGCCGCCCTCAGCACCTCGAACGGCCGCTGCCTGTTCGGATTCGGCGAGGCACGCGGCCAGAACCGCGGCGCCGAAGCCCTCAAGCGCGCCCTCAAGAGCCCGCTCATCGATCAGGGCCGCCTGCTGCACCAGACCCGCACCCTGCTCGTCCACATCGCCGGCGGCGAATCGCTCACCCTCGTCGAAGTCGACGCGGTCATGAAGCAGCTCGGCCGCCACGTGCCCGACCAGACCCACATCCTCTTCGGCGTCGCCGTCGATGCCAAACTCGAGGACAGCCTCGCCGTCACCCTCATCAGCTCGCTCGGCCTCGAACAGCTCAACAGCGTCGCCGCCGCCGCGCCGCCCGCGGAGATGCTGCCGCAGAACGACCGACCCATGCCCCAGATGGCCGACGTCCTCGGCTCCGGCCTGACCCGCGCCATCGTCAACCCGCCGGCCTCCGCCGCGCCCAAGGCCGAACTCGCCCCGGAACCGCCGACCGCGCCCGCCGCTGAATTCACCCCGGAACCGCCGCCCGCCGCTGCTGACCCCGCTCCGGAACCGCCGCCGCCCGCCAGCGCGGAA
>JAEYYS010000259.1 GCA_023428335.1 Verrucomicrobiota bacterium
GGCGCTGCTTGACGATGCCACCGGCGCCGACGAGGCCGATGCGGAGGGGGCGGGGAGAATCCATGGGGCGACTCTTCCCGCAAAGCCGCGGCATGCAAGCGGACGACGTGCACTCGTCATTGCGCCGGCGCCGCGCCCCGGCATCTTGGCAACCCATGATCAGCATCCTCGACCCCGCCGAAGGCGCCTCCGGCGCAGCCAGCCTGGCCGAGCGAATGCATCATGCCTTTTCCACCGAGGGCCGGCTGGCGCAGTCGCCACAGTTTGAATATCGGCAGCAGCAGCAGCGCATGGCTGGCCTGGTGGCGGGTGCCCTGGAAAAAAATCATGCGTTGGTCGTCGAGGCCGCCACCGGCGTCGGCAAATCGCTCGCCTACCTGGTGCCGGCGGTGGAGCACGCGCTCGAGCATCGGCGCAAGGCGATCATCTGCACGCACACGATCAACCTGCAGGAGCAGCTCATCCATAAGGACATCCCGATCGTGCGCCAGATCGTCGGCGACTTCCATGCCGAGCTGCTCAAGGGGCGCGGCAACTACCTTTGCCCGACCCGGCTGAAGAACGCCTTCGCGCACAGCGGCGACCTGTTCAGCAGCAGCGAGGCGTCCGAGCTGACGATGATCGAGGACTGGCTGCGCGAGCATCCGGGCGGCACGCTCAGCGAGATGGATTTCACGCCCGGCGCGCGCGTCTGGTCGCTCGTCTGCAGCGAACCGCACGCCTGCACCCCGCGGCGCTGTCCGCCCGGCAGCGGCTGCGTTTATCAGGATGTGCGCCGGCGCATGGCCGAGGCCGATGTGCTGGTGCTCAACCACACCCTGTTCTTCACCCTGCTCGCCTCGGCTGAGGAAACCCTGGCCGAGGACGCCAACTTCATCTTCCCGCGCGACTTCGTCATCCTCGACGAGGCGCACACGATCGAGAACATCGCCGCCAAGGCCTTTGGCATCCACGTCAGCGAATCCAACATCCGCTTCGAACTCGGCCGCCTGTTCAACCCGCGCACCCGCAAGGGTTTCTTCGCCTCGCTCGGTGAGCAGGACGGCATCCGCGAGGTGGCACAGTGCCTCGGCATGGTCGACGGCTTTTTCCGCGAGGCCGAGGCGGCCTGCAAGTTCAGCGGTCCCTACGGCAAGGAGTTCCGCATCCGCGAGCCGGGCCTGCTTGAGGACAGCCTGGCACTGCCGCTGCAGCGGGTTGCCCGCGCCGCCCAGAAGGCCGGCGACGCCGCCCGCAGCGAGGGCCAGAAACTGGAACTGCTCGACATCGCCAAGCGGCTGACCGCCCTGCGCGCCAGCGTCGCCGCCTTCCTCGACCAGAGCGAGGAGGAGCATGTGTACTGGGCTGAACGCGGCGGCGGCGACCCGCGGGTGCTGTCCTTCCACAGCGCCCCGATCGATGTGGCGCCGAAGCTGGAGAGCCTGTTCTTCACCGGCACCAAGGCCTGCGTGTTCACCAGCGCCACCCTCGCCGTCGGCGAGGATCCCGGCCTGCAGTACTTCCGTCGCCGGGTCGGTGCCGCGCGCGCCGAAGCGGCGGTGCTGGAGAGCCCGTTCGACCTGCGCAAGCAGATGCGGCTCTACCTGGTGCGCAAGATGCCGGAGCCGTCGAACCCCGCCTACGTCGAGGCCCTGCAGGAGAAGATCCGCCACTTCTTGGAGATGTCGCGCGGGCGCGCCTTCGTGCTGTTCACCGGCTACAGCCAGATGAGTTCACAGGCCGACCTGCTGGAAGAGTTCTGCGAGGAGCGCGGCTGGCGCCTGCTGGTGCAGGGCCGCGGCATGCCGCGCCATCAGATGCTCGCCGAGTTCAAGCAGGACGTGCACAGCGTGCTGCTCGGCACTGACAGTTTTTGGACGGGCGTCGACGTGCCCGGCGAGGCGCTCAGCAATGTCATCATCACCCGCCTGCCGTTCGCGGTGCCCGATCACCCGGTGACGGCCAGTCGCCTCGAGTATCTGGAGGAGCAGGGGCTCAACAGCTTCACCGCCTACAGTGTGCCGGAGGCCGTGCTCAAGCTGCGCCAGGGCGTGGGGCGACTCATCCGCACCCGCAAGGATCAGGGCATGGTCGTTATCCTCGATCCGCGCATCCTCAGCAAACCCTATGGCCGCGCCTTCCTGGCGTCGCTGCCGGACTGTCCGACCGACATCGTCTGACGCTCAGAAATTGAAGCGCAGGTTGAGGGCGGCGAAGGGTGCCGGATCGAGCGATTCATCGACGCGGGTGCGGTCGTTGCGGTCGCGGATTTCGAGGTCGCCGGCGAAGTTGATGCCGGCGCGCACGGCCAGGCTCAGGCGCGGATTGAACTGCCAGATCGCGCCGGCGGCGGCCTGCCAGCCGGAGACAATCAAGGTGTTGGCGCGGCGATCCTCGTCGAGATCCCAACTGCCGCCCCCGGGATAGGCGCTGAGATTGACCGTCAGCTTGTCATTGAGGCGACGGCCGAGCACCAGGAAGGGCGGGGTGACCTGCAGGGTCCAGTCGCCTGGCTGCCAGATGAAACCCAGCGCGGGCAGCACGCGGCCCTCGTCGTGGGCCTGGCTGGCGTAGACGCCGCCGGCGACGCTGAAGCTGTCGGTGAATTCGTAGCCAAGTAGGCCCAGGGCGGCGACTTGGAAATCCTCCCCGGAGAGTTTTTCGAAGTCCGAACCGAGACCGGGCGTGACGAAACCGAGGCCCCACCAGGGCGAGTTCGGCTTTTTCCAGAAGGCGGACAGCTGGGCCTCCAGGGTGTGCAGTTCGGGATCGGTGCCGGCGCCGCTGAAGTCGTATTTCGTGAGGCTGTAACCGAGCGAGAGGCTCAGGCGCAGGCCGTTGTCGAGGCGCTGTTTCCACAGCGGTACGATGGTGCGCAGTTCGAAGGTCTCAAAGCCGCCGCCGTCGAAGTCCTGGCTGCCGATGAAGGTCGTGTCGACCATGTAACCTGGCCGACCAAAACCGAAGGCGGCCGGGTCGATGAGTTCGGCGGCGGGGGCGACGGGGGCGCTGGCCAGGAACAGGGCGCAAAGGGGGCGGCGGAGCAGGGCGGCAGTCATGCAGGAAAGCCAACGCCCGCCGCGGTCCGGGCAGACGCAAAAAGCTCCCCGTGCGAGGATTCCGGATAGGACCGACAGCTTTGCCGCGTCATCCTGTGCTCGTCTATGCGCTTCTCCCTCCTGACTCTCACGCTGGCGACGCTTGCCCTCCAGGCTCGCGCCGAATTGAAACTGCCTGCCATCTTTGGCGATCACATGGTGTTGCAGCAAAAGCAGGCCAACCCGGTTTGGGGCTGGGACACGCCCGGCACCGAGGTGACCGTGCAGTTTGCCGGCCAGACCCAGTCCGCCAAGGCCGGTGCCGATGGCAAGTGGACGGTGAAACTGGCGCCGCTGCCGGCGAACGCCAAGCCGGCGACGCTGACGATCCGCGGCACCAGCCAGCGTGAATTGAAGGATGTGCTGGTTGGCGAGGTCTGGGTTTGCTCCGGCCAGTCGAACATGCAGTGGAGCGTGCTCAGTTCCTGGGACGCCGATCTGGAGATCGCCACCGCCAAGTTCCCCAACATCCGCCTGATCTCCGTGCCGCAGGTTGGCACTCAGGAGCCGCAGGACGATTTCAAGGGTGAGTGGAAGCATTGCTCGCCGCAGACGGTCGGCAGCTTCTCGGCGGTCGGCTTTTTCTACGGTCGCGTCCTGCACCAGATGCTCGACGTGCCGGTGGGCCTGATCAACAACGCCTGGGGCGGCAGCGCCGCCGAGGCCTGGGTACGCCGCGACCTGCTGGAAAAGGACGCGCGCTACAAGACGCTGATTGAGGGTTGGGTGCAGCGCGAGAAGCAGCTTGCCTCGGAAGCGGCGCGCGTCGCCCATGAGAAGGCGCTGGCGGATTGGAAAGCCAAGGCCGCGGCCGCCAAAAAGGCCGGCAAACCCTTCACCGCCCGCGCTCCGCAGAGCCCGCAGCAGGTCCTCGGCGGCCAGCATCGCCCGGGCAACCTCTACAACGGCGTGCTGCGGCCGACGATCGGTTACGGCATCCGCGGCGTCATCTGGTACCAGGGCGAAAGCAATGCCAGTCGTGCCTATGAACACGGTTACCTGTTCCCGATGATGATTCAGCATTGGCGCCAGGAGTGGGGCCAGGGCGACTTCCCCTTCTACTGGGTGCAGCTCGCCGACTTCAAGGCCGAGCAGTCGCAGCCGGGCGACAGCGACTGGGCGGAGCTGCGCGAGAGCCAGACGAAGACCCAGAACGTCATCAAGAACGGCGGTCAGGCGGTCATCGTCGATCTCGGCGAGTCGAATGACATTCATCCGAAAAACAAGCGCGACGTCGCCGAACGCCTCGCCCGCATCGCTCTGGCGCGCGACTACGGCATCGACCTCAAGTGGCGCAGCCCGGAATACAAGTCGGTCGCCATTCAGGGCGACAAAGCCGTGGTGACGCTCGACACCTTCGGCTCCAGCCTGCGCACGGTGGATGTCAGCGAAGTGAAGGGTTTTGCCATCTGCGGCGAGGACCGCAAGTGGGTCTGGGCCGAAGCGAAGATCACTGGCAAGGACCGCGTCGAGGTCAAGGCGGCCGGGGTCGCCAAGCCGGTGGCGGTGCGCTACGCCTGGGCTGACAACCCGGTGTGCAACCTGTTCAGCGTCGAGGGTCTGCCGGTGACGCCCTTCCGCAGCGACGACTTCCCGATGATCACCGCGCCAAAGGCGCCGTGAGTTTTCGCTGACTCTGGAACCCTCTTCAGGGC
>JAEYYS010000264.1 GCA_023428335.1 Verrucomicrobiota bacterium
CTTCGAGGCACCTGGAGGAGCACAGTTGCAGACGGGCGCTTCCTCCGCAAGGTGGTTGGCCCTTGATCCAATATCCCGCCGACCTCCCCATCACCGCCCCCCGCGAGGACATCCTCGCCGCCCTGCGTGCGCACCCGGTGGTCGTGCTCGCCGGCGAAACCGGCTCCGGCAAAACCACGCAGATCCCCAAGCTCTGCCTGGAACTGCTCGAGGAACGCGGCCTCAACGGACGCATCGGCTGCACCCAGCCGCGCCGCGTCGCCGCCCTCAGCGTGTCGAAGCGCGTCGCCGAGGAACTCGGCGTGGCCTGGGGCGGTGTGGTCGGCTGCAAGATGCGCTTCAGCGACGACACCCGCCGCGACACCCGGGTGAAGTTCATGACCGACGGCATCCTGCTGGCGGAGATCCAGAGTGATCCGCTGCTGCGCGCCTACTCGGTGCTCATCCTCGACGAGGCGCATGAGCGTTCGCTCAACATCGACTTCCTGCTCGGCTACCTGAAGCAACTGCTGCCGCGTCGACCCGACCTGAAGCTCGTCGTCACCTCGGCCACGATCGACACCGAAGCCTTCAGCGCCCACTTCGGCGGCGCCCCCATCATCGAAGTCTCGGGCCGGCTTTACCCGGTGGAAATCCGCCACCAACCGGCCGGGGACGTCGACGAGGATCCGGACCCTGTCGAGGCCGCCGTGCGCGCGGCGATGGAGGCGCTGCGCGAGTCGCAGGCGGGTGATGTGCTCGTCTTCATGCCGACCGAACGCGACATCCGCGAGGCGCGCGATTTGCTTGAGGGCCGACTCGGCCCAGGCTGCGAGGTGCTGACACTGTTCGGTCGCATGGCCGCGCAGGATCAGCAGCGTGTCTTCGCCCCCGGCCCGAAACGCCGCGTCATCATCGCCACCAACGTCGCCGAAACCTCGATCACCTTGCCGCGCATCCGCTACGTGATCGATACCGGCCTGGCCCGGCTCAGCCGCTACAACGCCCGCACCCGCACCAAGCGCCTGCCGGTGGAGGCGGTCAGTCAAAGCAGCGCCAACCAGCGCGCTGGTCGCGCCGGCCGACTCCAGGACGGCGTCTGCATCCGCCTGTACAGCGAGGAGGATTTCCTCAAGCGCCCGCGCTTTACCCAGCCGGAGATCCAACGCGCCAACCTGGCCGAGGTCATCCTGCGCATGAAGGCCTTTCGCCTCGGCCGCATCGAGGATTTCCCCTTCCTCAATCCGCCCTCGGCAGCCGCCATCCGCGGCGGCTACGACCTGCTGCACGAACTCGGCGCGCTCGACGACACCCATGAGATGACCGGGCTCGGCCAGGAACTCGCCCACCTGCCGCTGGATCCCACCCTCGGCCGCATGCTGCTGCAGGCGCGCGAGGAAGGCTGCCTGGAGGACATGCTCGTGCTCGCCGCCGGCCTCAGCATTCCTGATCCGCGTGAGCGGCCCGAGGAAAAGAAGGAGCTCGCCCAGGCCGCCCACAAGGCCTTCGCCAGTCCCGAGTCCGACTTCCTGACCCTGCTGAAAATCTGGCGTGCGGCGCCAGCGCCGAGCGAGGGTTCGCGCAACGCCCTGCGCAAGTTCTGCAAGGCGAACTTCCTGTCCTTCACCCGCCTCACCGAATGGCGCGACCTCTGGCGCCAGCTGAGCGATCTGTTCCCGCAAACGCCCGCGCCCGCCACGGAGACCAAGCCGAAAGCGGCCGCTGGGAAACCCCGCACGCCGGAGAACCCGGGCGACCGCCTGCACCGCTGCATCCTCGCCGGCCACCTCGGTCATCTGGCGCAGCGCACGGAGCGCAATCTGTACAAGGCGGCCGGCAACCGCGAGGTGATGCTCTTCCCCGGCTCGCACCTGTACGAGCGACGCGACAAGCACGACAAAAAGGGCGCGGAAAAAACCCGCCAGCCGGAGTGGATCGTCGCCGCAGAAATCGTCCAGACCTCGCAATTGTTTGCGCGCACGGTCGCCGGCATCAACCCGGAGTGGGCGGCGGAATTCGGCGCCCATCTGACGGTGAAAAAGTACAGCGAACCGCATTGGAGCGCCAAGGCCGGCCGCGTGCTGGTCAGCGAACGCCACCTGCTGTACGGACTCGAGGTGCTACGGCGCAAGATCGACTTCGGCAAGATCGATCCGCAGGCGGCCACCCAGCTCTTCATCCGCGGCGCCCTGCTGGAAGAAGGCGCCGCCCTGCCGCAGCGCTTTTTCCAGCACAACCAGAAGTTGCGCACCCGCCTCGAGGCGGCCCTCACCCGCGTGCGCAGCAGTCGCGTGCACGCCATCGAGGAATACCTCTATGAGTTCTACCGCGCCCGCCTGCCCGCGGTGTCCTCGGTGCACGACCTCAACAAGCTCATCCAGGAACAGCGCGATCCCAACTTTCTCTGCGCGCGCGAGGAGGATCTGACCCGTGGCGAGGACGTGCGCGAGGGACTCGATCAATTCCCCGATCAGGCTCCGCTCGGCAACGCGGTGCTGCCGCTCGCCTACGCCTACAAACCCGGCCAGGAGGACGACGGCGTCACCGTGCGCGTGCCCCTGCCCGTGGCCGAGCACCTGAGCAGCGGCCAAATGCAGTGGCTAGTACCCGGCCTGCGCGAAGAGATCACCCTCACCCTGCTGCGCGCCCTGCCCAAGGCGATGCGCCGCAGCCTCATGCCGCTGGAGGCCAGCGCGCGCACCATCGCCCGCGAATTCGAACCCGGTCGCGGCGATTTCTTCGAGGCCTTCGCCGCCTTCCTGCGCGAGCGCCACGGCCTGCCGGTGCGCGCTGGCGACTGGCCTGCCGACTGTCTGCCCGCCCACCTGCGACCGCGCCTGGAGGTCGTCGGCGCTGGCGACCATCCCATGCTTGCCACCCGCGACCTCGCCAGCGTTCAGGAACTCGCGCGCAAGCAAACCCGGCGTTCCGATGCCTGGGAGAAAACCGTGGCACGCTTCGAAAAGCACGACCTGCGTGCCTGGTCCTTTGGCGACCTGCCCGAGAAAATCCTCATCGAGGAAATCGGTGGGGCCCCGGTATTCGGTCACCCGGGCCTAGAAGTCTCGGCCGAGGGCATCAACCTGCGCCTCTTCCGTCGCCTGACGGAAGCGTTGACCGCCACCCCCGCCGCCGTGCGCCGGCTCGCCGAACAGGCCCTCGCCAAGGATCTCGCCTGGCTGCGCAAGGAACTGCGTTCGCTCGATGCCGCGCCCGCACCGAAAGCCAGTGGCCTCGCCAGTCTCGCCCAACTCGACCTTACCAAGCTCGCCAAACCCGCCGCCGCGCCCACGGCCTCCGCCCCACTCTCCGAGCAGGCCTGCGAGCACCTGCTCGCCCACAGCCTGCGCCTGGAGCCGCTGCTGCCGCTGCAGGAGGCGCGCTTCCGCGAGATGACCGAGCGCGCACGGCGCGACTGGCCGGCACTCGCCCACCGCATCCGCGAGCTGCTGCGCCAGACCGGCGAGTTGAAGCGCCAAATCCTCGCCTTCCCGCGTCCCTATGCCAGCCTGCAGGCCGACCTCGCCCGCCTGCTGCCGCCGGACCTGCTGCTGACCACCCCGCATGCCCAGCTCCAGCACCTGCCGCGCTACCTCAAGGCCGTGCTGCTGCGTGCCGAACGCGCGGCCAACAACCCGACCAAGGACGCCGACAAGGCCGAACTCATCCGCGACTTCGACGGCTGGGAGCGCGAGGTGCCCGCCGCCAACCGCGAGGCCTTCCGCTGGTTGTTCGAGGAATACCGCGTCTCCATCTTTGCCCAGGAACTCGGCACCGCCCAGCCTGCGAGCGTGAAACGCCTGGAAGCCCTGCTCGCGGGCTGAGCCCGCGTCGCCCCTTGCGTCCGCGCCGGAATGAACGAAGTTTTCCGACTGTGCCCGATCCCGACACCAAATCCCCGACGCGCTTCGAAGACCTGCGCGGCATCCTGCGCTACGTGCCGCAGTTCCGCCAGCGTGTCTTCGTCATCGCCATCGACGGCGCCCTGCTGCACCAGCCCGGTTTCAGCAGCCTGCTGCAGGACGTCGCCGTCCTGCAGTCGCTCAACATCGAGGTGGTGCTCGTCTTCGGCGCGCGCGCCCAGATCCGCCGTCTGGCCGCCGAACGCGGCATTACACTGAGCAGCGACGACGGCATGGGCCGGACCGACGCCGCCACACTCGACGTCTCGATCGCCGCCATCACCCGCCAGGCCAGCCAGCTCATGGCCGACCTCACCGCCTTGGAAATGCCGGTGGCGGTGAGCAACGCCCTCGCCGTGCATCCGGCCGGTGTCATCGACGGCATCGACCTCGAATTCACCGGCCGCATTGAACGGGTCGACACCGACAGCCTCGGCGTCCTGCTCAAGGCCGACATCATCCCGCTGCTGCCACCGCTCGGTTACGACAGCCGCGGCACAACCCTGCGCCTCAACTCCGACGCCGTCGCTGTCGAAGTCGCCATCGCCCTGAAGGCCGCCAAGGTCATCTTCGTCTCCGAGGCCGGTCTGACCGCTGAGGACGGCTCGCGCCTCGCCCAGCTCTCCGTGGCCGAGGCACGCGAGATCCAGCGGCGCCGCGACCCGCGTCACGACGTCAACATCCTCTCCAAACTCCGCCATGCCGCCCTCGCCTGCCAGGAGGGCGTGCCGCGCGTGCACATCGTCGACGGCACCCAGGACGAGGCCCTGCTCGCCGAGCTGTTCAGCAACGAGGGGGTCGGCACCATGATCCATGCCGACGACTACCAGCAGATCCGCGAGGCCCATGCCTCTGACGTCGCCACCCTGTTGACCATGATGCAGCAGTCGATGGAGGACGCCGCTCTGGTGCCGCGCACGCGCGAGCAGATGCTGGCGCGCATCGGCGATTTCCACGTGCTCGAGGTCGACGGCAACCCGATCGGCAGCGTCGCCGTGCACAGCTACGAGGAGGAGGGACGGCGCATCGCCGAACTCGCCTGCCTGTTCGTGCGCCGCTCGCACAAGAACCGCGGCCACGGCGGCCGGTTGGTCGCCTATGCCGAACAGGTCGCCCGCCAGCGCGGTTGCGACACCCTCGTCGCCCTCAGCACCCAGGCCTTCCGGTTCTTCGAGGAAAGAATGGGCTTCCAGGTCAGCGATCCCACCTGCCTGCCGGCCGCGCGCCGCGAGCAGTACGTGCGCCGCGGCCGCAACTCCAACGTGCTGGTCAAGCGCCTCGCCTGCTCGTCGCATGCATGCGCCGCGCGCCCCGCGTATGGCGCGCGCA